>DAISJF010000220.1:0-4341 GCA_036821625.1 Rhodanobacteraceae bacterium | reverse complement strand
AGCGCGGTGCCGAGCGAGCGCAGCGAATCGGTGCTGTCGGCATCGTCCGCGCCGCCGTGGATCTTCCGCCATGTCGCGATCGCGTGCTGCGCCGCGTCCTCGGCCTTCACGAAATCGCCGATGCCCATGTAGTCCGCGGCGAGCGCGTTGTACGTGTATGCGAGCTGCTCGGGTCGCTCGGCCGCCATTTTCTCGACCGTGCGCAACAGATCGAGATGGGTATCGAGCGCTTCGGCATACCTGCCTTGCGCCTGTATCGCGATGCCGAGATTCGAGCGCGCCACGATCGTCTCGCGATGCTCGGGCCCGTACAGACGCTCGGCGATCGCAGCTGCTTCGCGGAGCGTCTGCTCCGCTTCCGGGAGATGGCCGGACTCGCGCAGCGCGCGCGACTCGATTTCGAGCGCGCCCATCACCGCGCTGTGCGTGCGGCCATAGCGATGCGTCGCGGCGTCCGCGGCTTGGCGAGCGACGCTGATCGATTCGTCGAAACGCGACAGCTCATAGAGCGCATCGCCGAGCAATATCAGATCGGCGGCCGTCTCGTCCGCGTCGTCGCCGAAGCGCGCACGGTCGGCGGCGAGCGCCTGGCGCAGCAGCGGTTCGGCCTCGCGGGCGTTGCCGGCATTGTTTTCCGATTCGGCGATCAGGCGGCGCGCGGACGAAATGTCGTCGTCACTGCCTGCCTTCTCGGCGAACGCGAGCCCTTCGCGCGCGTGCGAGATCGCATCCTCGTATTGGTTCTTTTCCTTCTCGACGAATGCAAGTGCCAGCAGAGTGCGCGCCTTGACCTCGTCCGGCACGCCGGGCGAACGGAACGCGGCGCTTGCGCGTGCCAGCATCGCATCGGCGCGCGGGTAGTCGCCGATGAGCCAGAACAGCATGCCGATCGTGCTGGCGAGATCGGACTGGATCGCCGGGCTCTGCGCCGACGGAGCGTCCAGCTCGCGCACGCCGTGCTCGAGAAGCTGCTCGGCGGTGATCGGCTGGCCGCGGCTCTTGTCCGGGTTGACTTCCTGGAACACGCCGATCAGGAACTTGCGCACGCGCTCGGCGCGCTGTGCGTTCGCCTCCGCACGGCGCCACTGCACGGTGCTCGCGGCGAATCCGGCCAGCAAGGCCAGCACGAGCAGTCCGCTTGCAGCGGCGAGGCGCGGCTCTCGGCGCACCCAGCGCGCGAGACGCTGCGCGACATTGAGCGGCCGCGCGCGGACAGCGCGCCGTTCCAGGAACCGACCGAGATCCTCGGCGAGGTCGCGCGCCGACGCGTACCGCTCGGCGGGCTCCTTGCGCAGGCACTTCAGGATGATCGCTTCGAGATCGCGCGGCAGGCGCGGCGCATGGCGACGCGGTGGCTCGACGTTGCCTTCGACGACGAGCTTCAGCGTCGCTTGCGTCGTTTCGCCGCGGAACGGCGGCTGGCCCGTGACGAGCTCGTACAGGATCGCGCCGAGGCCCCAGATGTCGGCCGCCGCGGTGAGCCTGTGGCGGCGCACGCCGGCCTGTTCGGGCGACATGTAGCTCGGCGTGCCCGACACCTCGTCATTGTCGATCGCCATCGCGCGATCGAGCCGGCGCGCGAGGCCGAAATCGGCGACGTGCGGCTCGCCGTTCTCGTCGAGCAGCACGTTGGCCGGCTTGAGGTCCAGGTGCAGCACGTCCAGGCTGTGCGCGTAGGCGACGGCTTCGGCGATCGTCTGCATCAGCCGCGCCGCGCGTTGCGGCTCGAACGGGCCTTCGCGCAGCAGCGCAAGCGCCAGGCTGGCGCCGCGCACGAGCCGCATGCTGAAGAAATGCAGCTCGTCGATCGTGCCGATTTCGTAGATCGCGACGATGTTCGGATGCTGCGCGCGCGCGGCATTCTGCGCTTCGGTGCGGAAGCGCTCGACGAAATCGCGCGAGGCCCAGGGCCCGGCGGCGATCAGCTTGAGCGCGACCTCGCGCTCGAGACTTTCCTGGCGCGCGCGATAGACCACGCCCATGCCGCCTTCGCCGATCAGCTCGAGCAGCTCGTAGCCGCCGAAGCGGCGCTGCGCGGCATCGGAGAGATCGAGCTGCAACGCGTCGGCCGAGAGCAGCGCGAGATGTCTGGACTGGCTCCGCTCCGGAGCCTGCGGCGCGCGGCGGAAAGCGAGATCGGCCAGCGCCGATCCCGGCTGGCCAAGCCAGGCCAGCGGGTCGGGCGGTGAGGACGCGCCGGACGCCGCGTTCCGCGTCGTCGCGTTCATTGCGTGCGCCCGTTGCCGCGCAGAATCGCGTGGAGCGCATCCTGTTCGGCGGCGAGCTCGTCGGGCGCGCTGACCGTATCGGCGAGCTCCTCGCCGGCCAGCTCGCGAAACCGCTGGCGCAGGCGCTTGAGCGCAACCACGATCGCGAGCGGCCGCGTGCGCAGCGCGCGCGCGAGGTCGTCGCTTTCGCCGGGTGCAGGATCACGCGAAAGAAACGGCAGCAGCGCGCGGTACATGTCCGCATGATCGGTCTGCTGCGCCTCGATGCCGAGACGTCGCAGCGCGCGCGCGAGCACTTCGAGCGCGAAGCCGCGCTGGAACGCCTGCTCCGGCGACGCCGCGGCGGCGCAGTCGCGCTCGTAGCGCGCTTCGACATCCGTTTCCGGCAGCGCGGGCTCGACGGTCGGCGGAGCGGGCGCTTCGCGCCAGTCGCCGCGCAGGAACGCGTCGAGACGGTCGAGCAGGAAGCGCCGGAAATGCCCGGTCGGCAGCGGCTGCTCGCCGTCGCGGAAGAGATTCAGGAGATGGCCGAGAAACCCGCGCGTGATGTCGCGCGCGAGCGTCGGCGCGTAGCCGCTGCGACGGATGTACGCGTAGATCGCGAACCAGTAGCCGAGACAGAGCTCCGCGAGCGCGTCGCGCGGCGCGAGCCCTGCGCGCGGCACGGCGTGCGTGACGATCGACCATCGTGTCGTCGAGAACGGCGAGCTGTCGCCGCTGGAGATGCTGTTCATGGGCGGACCCGCGCGCGATCGTGTCGAGGGTCATTCGGAGTCCGGCGACGGCGATTACGGCGCGGGGCCGCGACCGGTGCGCCGAGCGGGCTCATTGCGGCGCGCTCACGACGGGACCGAGCGCGCTGCCGAGCGCGCTCATCTCGTCCTCGCAATCGCGCTCGCTTGCCGTGGTCTGGGCGAGCTCCGCCTGCACGAGATCGCGCAGGCGCAGGCGCAGCCGGTGCACCGCGACGGCCAGCGTATTGCGGCGCAGTCCGAGCTGCTCGGCGACGCGCGCGTAGTCCGCCTCGTCCGGCGGCTCGACGAGGAATTCACGGAGCGCCGCAAACAGATCCTGCTTGCCGGCCTCTTCGGCTTCCGCCTGCAGCCGCGCCAGCGCGGACTGCAGCACGGCGATGGCCCACGCGCGCTCGAACGCGCGTTCGGGTGCGTCGGCGCTGCTCGCGTCCGCGCTTTCCTCGTCGAGGGACTCGAACGAAAAATTTCCGCCGCGCTTGAGCGCGCGCGCCTCGACGGCGGCGTCGCTCAGATGCCGCTTGAGCACGGTCAGGAGATACGTGCGGAAGCGCCCGCGCGCGGGATCGGCACCGGCGTGCCAGGCGTGTTCGAGAAAGCGCGCGAAGAACGACTGCGCGAGGTCTTCGGCGGCATCGGGCGCGTAGCCGTGTCCGCGGATGTAGGCGAGCACCGGTGGCCGGTAGGTGCGGCACAGCGTCTCGAGCGCAGCCCGCGCCGCCGCGCTGTCTTCGCGCGCGCGCACCACGATGCTCCATCGCGTGGTCTCGAACCGGCTCATCGGCCGCTCCCCCGGGGGCGGCATTATCGCTCCGCGCCAACGCGTTCGCGCAACGGGCGTGTGCCCGCGGTGGCGCGTGAAGAATCAGCGCGAGGGACCGACCAGCGTCCCGATCGGCTCACCGCGCATGATGCGCATCAGATCGCCTTCGCGCGACATGTCGTAAATGCGCAGCGGGATCCTGTGGTCGCGGCACAGCGCAATCGCGCTGGTGTCCATCACCTGCAGGTTGCGCTGTATCACCTCTTCGTAGCTGAGCTGCTCGTAGCGCTTGGCGCTGGCGTCCTTGCGCGGGTCGGCGCTGTAGACGCCGTCGACCTTGGTCGCCTTGAGCAGGAGATCGGCGTTGATCTCGATCGAGCGCAGCGCCGCGGCGGAGTCGGTCGTGAAGAACGGATTGCCGGTGCCGGCTGCGAAGATCGCGATGCGGCCCTTCTCGAGATGGCGGATCGCACGGCGGCGGATGAAATCCTCGCACACGTCGTGGATCTGGATCGCGCTCATCGTGCGCGCGAATCCACCGGCTTTTTCGATCGCGTCCTGCATCGCGAGCGCGTTCATGACCGTCGCCAGCATGCCC
>DAISJF010000219.1:0-4342 GCA_036821625.1 Rhodanobacteraceae bacterium | reverse complement strand
CCGCATACGGCATCGATCGACGCATTGCGCGCATTGCTGGTGGAGCAACACGTCCACGCGGAGGATCTCTCGCGCGACGACTGGCTCGATCTCCTGATCACGCACCGGCTGCAGCCCGAGTTCCCGTCCGACCGCATCACGCTCGTCTATGACTTTCCGGCCTCGCAGTGCGCGCTCGCGAAGGTCCGGCACGGCAATCCGCCGGTTGCCGAGCGCTTCGAATTGTTTCTGGGTCGCTGCGAGCTCGCCAATGGCTATCACGAGCTGACCGACGCGGTCGAGCAACGCGCCCGCTTCGAGCGCGACAACGCGCGTCGTCGCGCGCGGGGTCAATGCGAAATGCCGATCGACGAGCGCCTGCTTGCGACATTGCCGGATTTGCCGCCGTGCGCCGGCGTCGCGCTCGGCATCGAGCGGCTGCTGATGCAGCTCGCCGGCACGGACGAGATCGGCGACGTCATGGCATTTCCATTTGCGGACGCGTGATCGCCGCGAACGTCGCCGGGAGGCGCAGCCGCGCGATGCAGCCGCGCGCGCCATCGCGGTTTTCCAGGGTCAGCGAGCCGCCGTGCGCTTCGACGATCTGGCGTGCGAGCACGAGACCGATGCCGGAGCCGCCGCGCTTTGTCGTGAAGAACGGCACGAACAGGTTCTCGCTCGGCGGCAGCCCGGGACCGCCGTCGATGACCTCGACGATGAGCGTTCTGCCTTCGATGCGCCAGCGCAGACGCACGTCGCCGCCGGTCGGCAGTGCCGCGTCGGTGGCGTTCTGGATCAGGTTGATCAGCGCCTGCTCGACCTGGTCGGCGTCGATGACGAGCCGGACCGCGGGACCGTCTTCGACCTGGACTGCGATCCGCTGCTCGAGACGCGCGCTGCGACGCGCCAGCTCGTCGAACGCGGCCGGCGCCGGATGCGGCGGCGGCAGCCGCGCGAGCGCGGTGTACCGCGCCATGAAACGCGCGAGCGATTCGGCGCGATCGCCGACAATGCCGAGCGCGTTGCCGGCGTCCTCGCGCCAGTCGGCCGGCAGCGGCTCGGTCGCGATCAGTTTCGACAGCGTCGCGGCCATCGAGCGGATCGGCGCGAGCGAGTTGTTGAGCTCGTGGCCGAGCACGCGCAAGAGTCGCTGCCAGGCGAGGCGCTCTTCCTCGCGCAGCGTGCGGCTGAGATCCGTGATGACGAGCAGATCGTGCGGCCGGCCGCCTTCGCGGAACTGCGCGCGCCGCACTTCCCAGCGTCCGCTGGCGCCGGGAAACGAGCGCTCGATCAGCTGCGGGTCGACGATCTCGAGCCAGTCGCCGAGGCCAAGCTCGTCCGCGGAGCGCCCGTCGAGCTCGACGAAGCGCGCTCCGAGCAGGCGTTCCGCCGCCGGATTGACCAGCTTGAGCGCACGCCCGGCATCGAACGCGATCACGGCGATGTCGAGCGCCGCGATCACTTTGGCCAGCAGCGCGCTCTTTTCCTCGAAAACGAGCCGCTGCTCGCGCAGCGTCTGCGACAGCGCGTTGATCTCGATCACGACCTCGCCGATGGCGTCGCCGCGGCGTGCCCGCGAGCCGCGCAGGCTGTAGTCGCCTTCGCGCAGCGCTTCGAGCAGGTTGGCGAGCGTGTTGAGCGGATAGACGGCTCGGCGTCGCGCGGCGAAGACCAGGCCGAGCGTGACCAATGCGACGAAGCCCCAGATCCACACTACGCGCCAGAGATCGTCGATCGCGAAATACAGCGCGATGAGCAGCGCAAGCAGCGCGGGGCCCGCTCCGAGCAGCGTGCCGGCGAGCAGACGCGTTTCGTAGTTCCAGCGGGATGGGTCGCCGCGCATTGTCGACATACTAGCGGGGAAGCGCGGCGATGGTCCGCCGGGCTCATTCGATGCCGTACTTCTCCATGCGGCGGTACAGCGACGGGCGGCTCAGGCCGAGCAGCGTCGCCGCGCGCTGGATGTTGCCGCCGGTGCGTTCGAGCGCCTGGCGCACGAGCTGCTCCTCGGCCTCGTCGACGGTCATCGAGCTCGTCGCCGCGAGCGCTGCTGCGCCGGACAGCGCATGCGTCGCTTCGGGCTTGAGGTTCAAGGCGGTTTCGTCGATTGTGTCTCCGTCGAGCATCAGCACGGCGCGTTCGACGACGTGCGAGAGCTCGCGCACGTTGCCCGGCCATGCGTAGGCCTTCAGCGCGGTCAGCGCCGACGGTGCGAGGTGCAGGCTCTCCCGCTGGTAACGGCGCGCGAAATGCGCGAGGAACGCCTCGGCGAGGAGGCCGATGTCCTCTTCACGCTCGCGCAGCGGCGGCAGGCGCAGCTCGACCGTGTTGAGCCGGAACAGCAGATCGCGCCGGAACGCGCCGCGCGCGACTTCGGCGGCGAGATCCGCATTCGTCGCGGAGATCAGCCGCACGTCGACCTTGAGCGTGCGCGAGGAGCCGACGCGCTCGAGCTCGCCGTCCTCGAGCACGCGCAGCAGCTTGGGCTGCTGCGCCGGCGGAATGTTCGCGATCTCATCGAGGAACAGGCTGCCGCCGTCGGCGAGCTCGAAGCGGCCGATGCGGTCGCTCTTCGCGTCGGTGAACGCACCGCGCACGTGGCCGAACATCTCGGCTTCGAACACCGATTCCGGGATGCCGCCCATATTGACCTTGACCAGCGGTCTGGCCGCTCGCGCCGAGCGCGCGTGCAGGCGTTGCGCGACGAGGCCCTTGCCGGTGCCGTTCTCGCCGAGGATCAGCACGTTCGCGTCAGTCGGCGCGACGCGGTCGAGCTGGGCCAGCACGCTTTTCATAGAGGGCGAAGCGGCAATGAACGCTTCACCGCCGTCATCGCGCAGGATTTCGTTCTCGCGCTTGAGCCGCGCCGCTTCGTCGCGCGAGCGCGCCAGCGCGAGCTGATTGCGCAGCACGCTCATGAGCCGCTGGTTGTCCCAGGGCTTTTCGATGAAATCGCCGGCGCCGTGGCGCATCGCCTCGACCGCGACGTCGATCGTTCCCCAGGCCGTCATCACGACGACCGGCAGGTCGACGTCCGTTTTCTTGATCTCGCGCAACAATTCGAGGCCTTCGGCGCCCGAGGTCGTGTCGCGCGTGTAGTTGAGATCGATCAGCGCCGCGTCGAAGCGCTTTCCGCGTACGGCCTCGAGCGCTGCACGCGGTCCGTCGACCGCGGTCGAATCGAAGCTTTCCGCCTTAAGCAGCAGGCGCAGCGCCTCGCGCACTTCGCGCTGGTCGTCGGCGATCAGGATGCTGGGTCGTGGCGGATTCTGCATCGTTGCTCCGGCGTGCATCCTGCGATGCGCGCGCGCGCGAGGCAAGCTCACTCGCCTGGGCCGCTTTCGATCCAGCCGTCGAACAGTCGCAGCGTGCGCATCGCTTCCTTCGCATATTCCTCGTTGTGCGTGACCTGCACGATCGTCATACCCTCGCGATTGAGCTCGAGCAGAAGATCCATGATCATGCGCGCCTGGCTCGAATGCAGCGCGCCGGTCGGTTCGTCGGCAAGCAGCAGCGCGGGCCGCGTGATCACGGCGCGCGCGACCGCGACGAGTTGCTGCTGCCCGCCGGACAGCTGGCCCGGATAGAGATCTTTCTTGCCGACGATGTTGAAGCGGTCGAGCAGATCGGCGACCTGCGCGGCGCGCTGTCTGGACGGAACGTCGCGGTACTGCAGCGGCAGATCGAGGTTCTCCCAGACCTTGAGGTCGTCGATCAGGTGGTAGTGCTGGAAGATGAACGCGATCTTGTCGCGCTGCAGGGCTTGCCGATGTCGCGCATCGAGCTTTTCGACGGCGACGCCGTCGAGCTCGTAATGGCCGCGCCAGTCGCTGTCCATGAGCCCGAGCACGTTGAGCAGAGAGCTCTTGCCGGCGCCGCTCGGTCCCATCACGCTGACGAACTCGCCGCGACCGATCTCGAGGTTGATGTGCCGGAGCACCCAGACCTGCGTTCCGGCGACGGGGTACGAGCGCTCGACGTCGGCAAGGCGCACCAGCGGATTCATTTGCGATTCTCTGCGGACGTCATTCGTGCCTCAGCGCCACGGCCGGATCGACGCCGAGCGCGCGGCGGATCGGAACGCTGACGGCCAGCGCAACCGCGGCGATGAGCACGCCGAGCGCGGCCAGGATCGCCACCGTGCCGACGGTTTCGATGTTCTGCAGAGATCGCGTCAGCAGGCGCGCGAGAAAGACGCCGGCAGCCACGCCGATCGCAAGCCCGGCCCCGAGCTCGATCAGGCTGCGTCCGAACACATGGCCCAGCACCTGACCTTCGAGGAAGGCAGCTTTGCCCCGGCTCTGCTGAACAACTTTTCGGACAAAGAAACGGCCGACATGGAAAAGCAACTGCAAAAGCATAT
>DAISJF010000218.1:0-4350 GCA_036821625.1 Rhodanobacteraceae bacterium | reverse complement strand
CAAATTGACTCTTGCGACAGCGTTGTTATTGGCATGTTCCGGCGCCGCATTCGCGGCCAATCCGACCGCGAGCACAGGCGCTCTGGCCGATCAGCAGGACCTGATCGCGGAAATGGATCAGATGAATCACTTCGGTCACGCCAAGATCCTGACGTTCGCAACGATGTACGGCGTCGACGGCCCATTCGTCGGTGATGCGAATCCGGTGCGTGACGTCATCGGCGACGAGCTGCCGTGGACGGTGAACGGCTTCATCATCGGCGACCTCGACACGCGCGGGCATCTGCGGATTCTCGTGCACGGTCTCGTATTCGCCGACGAACCCGAGGTGCCGCCCGACCTCGTTGGCACCAACGACGAGCCGTTCTTCCGCGGTCTGGTCAGCTGCCTGACCGAATCCGGCGACAGCGTCGAGACGCAGAACGTCATCACGGACGGCTATCCTGCCTCGACGCGCGGCGATTCGTTCATCCGCGCGGACGTGGAGCTGCCCAATCCGTGCGTCGCTCCGATCGTGATGGTCCTGGCGGGATCCGAAGACAAGTGGTTCGCGATGACCGGCTTCGAGTCCGAGGAAGACGCCAGCGCCGGCCCGCAGAAATAGGCGTGGCGGACACGCGATTTCGCGCAGCGGACTCAGCATCGGCGGTCTCGTCTCGCTGATTTCGCGCTGAACCGCTGAAGGCTGCGCGATTCCGTGCCAAGACGCACCGGCGCACAATCGAGGGCGCGCCGGTGCGCGTTACCGAGGAGGCTCCGCCATGCGCTCGCTGCTCGTCTCATCGCTCGCTTCGTTCCTGTTGGCGGCATCCGCCGCCGCGCAGACCGACGCACAAACCGGCGAATCGTTCTCGCTCGAAAGCACGACTTTCGGCTCGAACACGACGCTCGCGCTGACCCAGGTCTACAAGGGCGGCGACTGCAACGGCGGCAACCTGAGCCCCGAGCTGCACTGGAAAGGCGCGCCTTCGGGCACGCAGAGTTTCGCGGTCACGATGTTCGATCCCGACGCACGCTCCGGCGCCGGCTGGTGGCACTGGCTTCTGTTCGACATCGACGCGAAGACGACGTCGCTCGCGGTCGGCGCGGGTGATCCGTCGAAAGCGCCGGCCGGCAGCGCCAGCGGAAAGAACAGCTTCGGCGAAGCCGGCTACGGCGGTCCCTGTCCGCCGCGCGGGGACAAAGCGCATCGCTACGTGTTCACGGTCTACGCGCTCAAGGTCGAACACCTCGGCGTTCCGGAAGGAGCGGCTCCCGAAGCGGTGAAGGCGGCGCTGGAAGCGAACACGCTGCTCAGCACGACGCTGCAGGGCCAATACGAGCGCTGATCGCGCTTTCGAGCCGGAAGCGCGGCGGCCGCAACTCCCGACAGTCGCGGCCACCGCATGACGCCGCGCGATGACGCGGCAAATTGACCGTTCAGCGCGCGCCGAACGTGTAGCGCGCCGTGAGCCAGCATGAGCGGGCCGGCATCCGGTAGAACTGTTCGGGACCGAGCTCGCTTTCCGACACGGGATCGCGGCGATCGGACAGGTTGTAGCCGTCGACGCGCACTTCCCATCGGTCCCACGCGTAGCCCAGGCCTGCATCGAAGGTCGTGTAGTCGCTGACGCTCACGTCGTTGTCGCGATCCAGGAAGCGCTTGCCGACATAATCGGCGACGACATAGGCGCGCAACCCCTGCGGCGGCACGTACATGAGCCCGAAGCTGCCGAGGTGCTGCGGCGACATCTCGAGCAGGTTGCCCTTGAGATTCACCTCGTTGCCGTCCTCGTCTTCCTCGATGAAGGTGCCGAAACGAGCGTCGTGATAGGCGTAGGTGGCGACCAGGCTCAGGCCCTCGCCGAAGTTCCAGCGCGCTTCGGCCTCGGCGCCCTTGAACTTCTCCTTGCCGGCGTTGCCGAGCGAAGGCAGGCCCTCTTCCTCCTGGCTGACGACGAGATTGTCGAAGTTCATGCGGAACACCGACATGTCCCATTCGAAATGGCCGTCGAGATTGCGGCCCTTGATGCCGATCTCGGCGCTCTGTGCATCCTCGGGCTTCAGGATGTCGAACTCCGCCTCCGGGCCGAAGTCGACCACGGCCGGCTTGAACGTGTCGCGGTAGTTGACGTAGCCGGTCAGGAAATCGCGTCCGTCCTCCCAGAACCGGTAGCTCGTGCCGAACGCGCCGGCCCAGCGGTTGTCGGTGCGCTCGTCGCTGCCGCTGTCGGTGACGACAGGGACATCGCCGGTCAGGTCCGTTTCGAGTCCATTCGTCTTCTCGTTCGTGTGGTTGAAGCGCACGCCGAGCTCGAGGCGCCATGCTTCGGTGATCGCGTACTCGAGGTCGGCGTAGAGACCGAGGAAGTTGCGCTTGTCGTCCAGCCGTGTCGTCTCGTCGATGTGCAGCGAGCGCCAGTCCGGCGCGTTCGAGCCGTTCGGCAGCACCGCGTATTCGAAGTTGCCGCTCTCCTGATCGCCCTTGCCGTACAGATAGTCCAGGCCCCAGACCAGCGTCGAGCGCTCGCTGATCGGCGTCGCGATGTGGCTGTCGAAGTAGACCTCGGTGCGATTCACGTCCTGATGGAAGCCGTCGGCGTTGTGCGTGACGCCGTCGTCGGCGAATTCCTCGCGCAGGAAGCCGCGCACGTTCTCGGCGTTGCTGCGCGCGTAGGCCAGACGCGAGCTCCAGTCGCCCATGCCGGTCGGCAGCACGTAGCCGAACGCGAGCTGGCCGCGATTCTCGTCGTTCTTCGCGCCGCGCGGATTGTCGTTGGCGTCGAGCGGTACGCGATCGGACAGCACATCATCCTCGAGCGGATGCGGGCTCGGCGGATCCTGGTTGAGCCATGTGCCATCCGCATCGAACGTGAATGCGCCGCCGCCGAAATCGCCGGCGCCGCGATACAGCAGATGCGCGCGATCCCAGCCCGTGCGGTCACCGGCGAGACCGACCGTGTCCGCGTCGAACAGCAGCGACTGGCGCCACGACGCGTTCGCATCCGACAACGGAGCCGCAGCCGCGACACGCGCGCTGCCGCGCGTGCCGGCACCGACTTCGACGCGCGCCGGACCCTGCCCCGCCGCGTAATGGATCACGTGGATCACGCCGACGAAGCTCGTTGCGCCGTAGCTCACTGGCGCCGCACCCTTGAGCACTTCGATGCGCTCGACGTTGGCGACGTCGAGTGAGGCCAGCGCCGGCGTGAATGCGCCGCCCCACGGAATGCCGTCGACAACGAGCAGGAACGCATCGAACTCGCGCAATCCCCACAACGCCGGAACGGACGACGTTGGCCCGGCATCGCCGCCCGGCCCGATGTCGACGCCGGCCACCAGCGACAACGCGGTGCGAAGGTCGCTCGCGTTCCGCGCGCGCAGCTCCTCGCCGCTGACGATGGTGATCGTGGCGGCGACGTCGCTCAGCGAGATCGGAATCTTCGCGGTCGTGACCTCGACCGGTTCCAGCAGCTCAGCGTCCTGCGCTCGCGACGCGGCCGCGACGATGGCGAAGGAAATGGCGCAAGCCAGCTGCGCCGCGCGCAGGTGAATTATTGCGGGTCCCATGGAGCCTCCCACAGCTCACGAGTTAACAAATTTCTAATGCGCTAGCCTAGGCGCGGGGCTTTGTCCGCATGACCATCCAGCGGCGTGCCCGGGTTCCGCCCACGGACCGAGCGAGGCGCCATTAGCCGCAAGCGCGCCGCAGGTATGCTTGCCAACGGGTCAGGCACCGTTCGAATCGATGACCGTTCTCCGTCCGCAATTGCGTGGGCTCGTCTCGAAGCTCGCGCTGTTCTACGTGCTGCTGTCCGTGCCGACGCTGATCGTCGTCGAGTCGGCGATCCTGATCTACGAGTTCGGGCATTTCATGCGCGGCGTTGCCGAGGGCAGTCTCGAACGCGCGACCGAGCGCGGCGCGGCGGAGCTGTCGACGCAGTGGCCGCACCTGCGCGGCGCGAACGATGTCGACGCGGTCGCTCTGCGCACCTGGCTCGACGCCTGGGTCCTGCGTCTGCAGCAGCCGCGCGGCGGGCTCACGCCGGACGAATCCTATGTGCTGATGGAAATCGCCGATGCGCCGCTCGCCGCGGCGATCCTCGCGCCGGATGGACGCGAGCTGGTGCGCTCGACGGGCGACGGCCGCTGGACCCCGACGATACCGAGTCCCGCCGAGACGGCCGAAGTCGCGAATGCGGCGCGCGGCGCCGCCACGCAACTTGCAGGCGCCGACAGTCCGTACCGGATACGCCGCGCCGCGGCGGCGGTGCGCTCGCCTTCGGGCGAGGAATTCGGCGTCCTGTTCGTCGAACTGCGGCTGCCGCTGCCGTGGCGGCATCTGCTGGTCGATTCGAGCTTCGAGTCGCC
>DAISJF010000217.1:0-4364 GCA_036821625.1 Rhodanobacteraceae bacterium | reverse complement strand
CGAGCGACTCGCGCGCGGTCGCGACGAGCACGGGCACCGCATCCGCGCGCGCGCGCAGGCGGCGCAGCAGCTCGACGCCGTCCATTTCCGGCAGGCCGAGATCGAGCACGATGAGATCGTACGGGTGCGTCTGCAGCGCCGCGTCGGCCTGGCGTCCGCCCGCGAGCCGGTCGACCGCGTGGCCGGCACGCGTGAGCGCGGCGACGATCGCGTCCGCGATCGCGGCATCGTCTTCGATGACTAGGATCCGCATGGCTGTTTCATGCCTCCGGCGGCGTCGATCCTCGCACGTTCGCCGCGTGTTGCGCGCTAGCCAAGAACGCGTTCAGCGCGAAAGGTTCAGCATCCGCTCGCGGATGTTGCGAGTCATTCGCATCTCGTCGGCGACGCGCTGCGGTTCCGCGCTGCCTGCGTCGTGCGACCCCAGCGCCGCTTCCCTGCGCGCGTCGAATGCTCAGCTATTGTCGCTCGCGGCGGTCGCAGGCGCGAACTTCGCCAGCACGAGCTCGCCGGCACCGTCGAGCACGATGCGACCGCCGCTCTCGGCGCGGAAGTCGATGCGCAGCGTCTCTTCGGCGGCGAGGGCGACTTCGTCGCTGCCGTCGCGCGCGGTGGCGTGGCCGGCGTGAACGTGGATCAGCCACACCGCGCCGGTCCGTGGAAAGATCACCATCGATCCGACCAGCGGACGCGCGACCACCTCGGCTGCGATCAGGTCGCGCCGCGCCATCGCGTTGAAGTCGCGCGTCGCGCCGCCGAGCAGCCGGCATTCCACGGCCTGCTCGCCGCGAAAGCGCACGTGCTGGAAGCGTCCATCGACACGCAGCGGCGCGGCCCCGTCGATCGCGAGCTCCATGCCGGCGCCGGCGAGCAGCACGAGATCACGGTCGACGCCCGGAAAATTCGAGAACGGTCCGTCGCTTTCGATGTCGGCGATGCTGACGCGCCAGAGGAATTCCATCGTCGCGTCCGTCGGCTCGCGCGCGATCTCGGTGGTCCAGCCGCCGTCGTTCTTCCAGCGCACGCGCCGGTAGTCGGATGTCTGCAACCGTACGAGTCGACTCATCCGCAACGCACCTCGACGGCGATTCGCGCGGTTCCGCTCAGCCGTCCGTCTCGGGAGGATGATAGACGTAGACGAGCGTGGCGCCGCCGAGGAAGTCGATCGTCGTCGCCTGACGCCCGCCGAGCCGGCGCGCGACGCGTTCGGCCGCGCGGTTGTTGCTGCGGATCAGGCTGACGAGGCGCTCTGCGCCGACGCTCTCGAACGCGAAGTCGCGCGCGGCGCGCGCGCTTTCGGTCGCATAGCCATGGCCGCGGCGGTTCGCCATCAGCATCCAGCCGAGCTCGAGATCGGGCCAGCCTTCGGGTCGATGCAGGCCGACACGGCCGATGAATTCGCCGGTTTCCGCGAGCTCGACGGCCCACATGCCGTAGCCGCGCAGCGCCCAGTGCCCGAGCAGCATCGCCATCGAGCGCCACGCGTTCATGCGGTCGAGCGGCTCGCCGTCGCCGACGAAGCGCGTGCTGTCGGGATCGGCCAGCATCGAGGCATACGCCTCGAAATGCCGATCGTCGAACGCGGTCAGGCGCAGCCGTTCGGTCCGGATGACCGGAATGTCGATCATCGGCATCAGGCGAAGAGCTCGGCCAGCGCGCGCGTCGAGGCGCGCAGGCTTTCTTCCCAGCTGAATCCGACGATGCGCTGGCCGCTTTCGGCATCGCGGAACGCTTCCTCCTGACCCGGAGCGAGCAGGTGGCGGTAGTCGATCGTGATCTCGGCGCCCGCATCGAGATCGCGCGCCGCGAAGATGAAGCCGAGATGCCAGAGCCCGCTCGGTGCAAACGCATGATTCACGTAGCACTCGTCCGGCCATTCGGGCGTCACCGTGTACGCGTTCTCGAACCAGCGCACGGTGGCCGGAAGGAGGTCCCGGGCGTCCGGCAGGGCGGCGATTTCTTCGAACGTGCGCACGCGCGGGATCGCGTCCGGCGCGACGATGACGCGCCCGCGCGAAATCGGCTCGTCGAGGAACAAGCCTTTCCCTGCGCCCGCGATCCGGGACGGGCCGATGTGGTAGCGGGGGACGATCATGAGGACGCCGCCGTTCGGCGGGCGCGCAGTCTAGCAGACGAATCGCCGGCGCTGGCGCCGTGGCTTCGTCTGCTGTGCGGTTCGTGCGATGGCCGCTGCCGCGGCCGGCTACCAGTTGCCGTTCGCCTGCGGTCGCGGCGACGTCGCGCGCGGGGCATCCGCGGAACGCGGCTTGCCGAACACGATCGCGCCGCGGTTTTCCTCGATGATGCGTGGACCGATGCCTTCGACCTTGGCCAGGTCGTCGAGGCTCGCGAAGGGGCCGTGCGCGGTGCGGTAGGCGACGATTGCCTCGGCCTTGACCAGACCGACGCCCTGAAGCGATTGCGCCAGGGTCCTGGCGTCGGCGCTGTTGATGTCGACCTGCGTTGCGGCGAAAACGGGCGTTGCCAGACAGAAAGCGATCAGGAATACGAAGTTGGAGATGAGCTTCATTGCGGGAAATTTCGGGGAAATGCCTACGGGAAATACCTGGGGAAGTCGCGTGACGCGCGAATGCAGCAAGCGTACGCAGTCGCTGGCGAAGCCGGCAGGGCGGCATCGCGAAGCGTCGGGTCCGCGATTGGCGACCGGGCGTGTAGGAAACTTCCTACAGGGGCGTCCCGGATTGCCGCGGAGTAGACTTCGCACCCTTGCCTTTGACCGGTTTCGCCATGGATTCGACAGCGCTCAGCGGTTTCGTCGGCGGTTTATGGGACGGGGAGATCGTCCCGCAGCTCACCGAGTACATCCGGATTCCGAACAAGTCGCCGATGTTCGACGCGCAATGGGCCGAGCACGGCCACATGGATCGCGCGGTCGCGTTGATGGAGGCATGGGCGCGCGCGCAGCCGATTCCGGGCATGAAGCTCGAGGTCGTGCGCCTGCCCGGCCGCACGCCGCTGATCTTCATCGAGATTCCGGGCAAGGGCGACGACACGGTCCTGCTCTACGGTCATCTCGACAAACAACCCGAAATGACCGGCTGGTCCGCGCACCTCGGGCCGTGGAAGCCGGTGCTCGAAGGCGACAAGCTGTACGGCCGCGGCGGCGCCGACGACGGCTACGCGATCTTCGGCTCGCTGGCCGCGATCATGGCGCTGCAGTCGCAGGGCATTGCGCATTCGCGCTGCGTGGTGATGATCGAGGCCTGCGAGGAATCGGGCAGCTACGACCTGCCGTACTACGTCGACCATCTCGCCGCGCGCATCGGCAAGCCGTCGCTGATCGTGTGTCTCGATTCCGGTTGCGGCAACTACGATCAGCTCTGGCTGACGACCTCGCTGCGCGGGCTGACCGGCGGCAATCTCGTCGTCAAGGTGCTCGAAGAAGGCGTGCATTCGGGCGATGCGTCCGGCGTCGTCGCGTCGAGCTTCCGCATCCTGCGCCAGGTGTTGTCGCGGCTCGAGGACGAAGTCACGGGCAAGATCAGGCCGAAGGAGCTCCACGTCGAGATTCCGGCGCAGCGCATCGCGCAGGCGAAGCGCACGGCGGAGATCCTCGGCGAAGAGGTCTACACGAAATTCCCGATGGTCGAGGGCATGAAGCCGATGGCGAGCGAGCTCTCCGAGCTCGTACTGAATCGCACCTGGCGGCCCGCGCTGTCGATCACCGGCGTCGGCGGTCTGCCGCCGCTCGATTCGGCCGGCAACGTGCTGCGTCCATACACCGCGGTGAAGCTGTCGCTGCGCGTGCCGCCGACGCTGGACGCCGTAAAGGGCGGCGAGTTCGTCAAGCGTCTGCTCGAAAGCGATCCGCCGTACGGCGCCAAGGTCAGCTTCGAGCTCGAGAAGGCGGGCACGGGCTGGAATGCGCCGGAGCTCGCGCCGTGGCTCGAAAAATCCGTCGATGCGGCCTCGAAGGAATTCTTCGGCGCGCCGGTCGCGTACAACGGCGAAGGCGGATCGATTCCGTTCATGGGCATGCTCGGCGAGAAATTTCCCGGCGCGCAATTCCTGATCACCGGCGTGCTCGGTCCGCATTCGAACGCGCACGGGCCGAACGAATTCCTGCACATTCCAACCGGCAAGCGCATGTCGATGTGCGTCGCGCACGTGGTCGCCGATCACTACCGAGCGTCCGGGCAGGGATTCACGCGTGGCGTCGCGGCGAGCGCCGCGCATACGGTCAAGGGCGGCGACGGCTGTTGCTGAAGTCGTTGCGCCGGCCGACGATCGCCATGCCCGCGCCCGAATTCGTGCCGATCCGGGCGCTAGCCTGCGCGAGCCGCTGGAGGCTCACCGCATGACGACGATCCGCGCCGCGCGCACCTACGATGCCCAGGCCATCG
>DAISJF010000216.1:0-4368 GCA_036821625.1 Rhodanobacteraceae bacterium | reverse complement strand
GCGGAACGGTTGCGAATACACCGGCTCTGCACGGAAACGAAACCGGCGGTAGAAGCTGACGAGGAGACCGTCCGGATGCTGGGCGACCCAGTCCGGCAACGTCGCCAGCGACAGCGTGGGCAGCGGCGCGGTCAGACGGCCGGCGAATTCGTAGACGCCGCGATGCCAGCCGACATGCGCGATCGGCTGCCCGCGATCCTGCGCCGCGCGGATCTGCGCGGCGATCGAGCGCACGTCGTAGCGCGAGCCTGCCGTCTGGATCACCGCCAGCTTGAACAACAGCACGACCGCGACCGTAGCCAGCGCCGGCCACAGTGGATGACGAATCCTTCGTGACAGCGCCAGCAGGACGATGCCGATCGCGGCCACGGCCGCGCCCCACCACGGCGATGCTTCGATCACGAAGTCGAGGTCATCCTGCGTCGCCGCATAGCGCGGCAGCAGCACGAACACGAATCCCGCGACGATCAGCGTCGCTCCGACGAGCCCGACTCGAACCGCGAGCGCCGAACGGTCGATCGCGACGGCCAGCAGCATGGCGACGCCCGGCAGCAGCGGCAGGAGGTAATGCGCCTGCTTGCCGCCGATCAGCGAGAACACGATCAGCGTCGGCACGATCCAGGCGAGCGCCAGTCGCGCGCCGCGCTCGGAAAGCGCGCGCGAGAACGCGTCCCAGCGCCCTCGCAGCGCGATCGGCCACGGCATCAGCATGACCGGCAGCCAGACGAGGTACCACCAGACCGGCTGCGCATGCGTTCCCGTCTTCACGCCCTGGATGCGATCGAGCGTCTGATTCAGAAAGATCGCGTGTGCGTACTCGGGTCCGCCGTGCAGTGCGGCAGGAATCGCCCACGCGAGCGCGATCGCAGCGCCGAGCACGACCGCGGCGATCGCCGATCCGTAATAGAGCGTGTTGCCGCGTGGAATCCCGCGGTTCCACCACGGCGCCAGGAGCGCCGCGAAACCGACATCGAGCAGCATGACCGGCCCTTTGGTGAGGATGCCGAGACCGATGCCGAGACCCATGAGCAGAATCCCGCGCCGCCGGTCCTCGACCAGATCGACGACGCCATGCAGCGCGATCAGCGCGCACGTCGTGAGCAGCACGTCGAACATGATCGCGTTCGCGAACGCGGCGAAGTACAGCATGCCGAGCAGGATTACGATCGACGTGCGCGCGGCGCCGGTGGAGCCGGATACGCGTCGCACGAGTCGCGCGAGCAGGAACAGGCTCAGCGCCGAGCAGAGCAGCGTCATCGCGCGCGCGGTCCACGCGTGCACGCCCGTGACCAGCCAGCCGGCATTGATCAGCCAGAACAGGAGCGGGGGTTTCTGCGAATACAGCGCGCCGTTGAGGTGCGGCACGAGGAACTCGCCGGTCCGCCACATTTCCCAGGCGACCGCGAGATAGCGCGTCTCGTCGATCGGCAGCGGCTGCAGCAGGAACACGACCGGCGCGAGCAGCAGCAGCCCGAGAGGTATCGGATGCTCGGCGAGCACATGCCACGGCGGCGCGGCCGCCGCCTTCGCATCGATCGTGCGTTCCACTAGCCGCGCCTCAGGAGCTCGCGCAAGTCGATCACCGCGGCGTTTGCGCGCGAGATGTAGTTCGCCATCACCAGCGAGTGATTGGCGAAGAAGCCGAACGGCGTGCCGTTGAGGATGATGGGACTGCCGAGCGGATTCTGCGACTCGTGCAGCTCGCGGATCACCTGATCGAGACTGACCATCGCATTCTTGTCGCGCAGCACCGGACCGAAATCGATACGGATCGCCTCGAGCTGCTCGCGCAGCGCCCAGGTATAACCGCGCGCCTCGTAGAAGATGTCGTCGATCTCGGTCCACGGCGTTTTCACCACACGCGGACTCGCGGTTGGCGTCGACTGCTGCGCGTTCGGATCGCCGGCGAGGTCGGTATCGATGCGCTCCTGGCCGACGCTCGCGGAAAGGCGCTGCGAAAGCGAGCCGAGACGCGTCGACACGGTGCCGAGATAATCGGCGAGATTGTCCGCGCGCGCGAAGAACTGCGCATCGGCCGCATTGTTGTCCGCAAGACGCGTCAGGTAATGATCGACGTAGCCGATCGCCTTCGTGTATTGCCGCTCGGAGGACGGCAGCAGCCAGCGGTCGTTCGGCGAATTGAAGAGCGGCGCGGCCTGCTTGAGGTCGTCGTCCTCGGTCGACTGCGTCTGCGAGCGGCTGAACTCGTTGCGCATCACATCGGCGAGATCGCGCGTCGCGACCAGCACGCCGAATTCCCAGTTCGGCACGTTGTCCATCAGGACGCCGGGCGGCAGCTTGTCATTGCTGAGATAGCCGCCGCGCTTGTCGAGCAGCGTCTCGGCCGAGGTCATCAGCGCCGACACCGTGACCGATCCGGTCACGAGCTTCTGGTTCTTCGCAGCGACGCGCGCCTCGGCGGTCCGGGCGACGTCGAAATGCGGCGGCTCGTAATCCCACCACCACATCAGTGCGAGCACGACGAGAGCGTAGATCGCGACGAGGACGCCGATCGCTTTCACGAGCCACGCCCGATAGCGCGGTCTCTGCGAGGATTCTTGCACGGTCCCTTCCCTTCTTGAGCGAAACGCGACGCCGACGGCGTCGCGCTCCGAACGGATCTCACCTGCGCTTCTTGTCGCGCTCGCCCGACTTGAGAGCGGGCTTGGCCGGCTCGCCCTTCTTGCCGAAGTTCTCCATCAGCGTCTTCATGTCCTCGGCGTGCTCCTCCTCGACCGCGAGGATGCCTTCTAGCATACGCTTGGTCGTGGTGTCGCGATCGCCGACGTAGTTGATGATCTCGCGATAGCTGTCGATCGCGATGCGCTCGGCGACAAGGTTCTCCTCGATCATTGCGGCGAGATCTTCGGGAACGACGAACTCGGAGTGGCTGCGGCCCGACAGACCCTCCGGAGAGAAGTTCGGCGTGCCATCGAGCTGCGTGATGCGCTCGGCGATCTCGTCGGCGTGGCCCTGTTCCTCGTTTGCGTGCTCGAGGAACTCGGCCGCGACGCTCTTCGCGTTGATGCCGGACGCGAGGAAGTAGTGCGCCTTGTAGCGCAGCACGCAGATGATCTCGGTGGCGAGCGCTTCGTTGAGGAGCTTCAGCACCGTATTGCGATCAAGGGAATAGGTATCCGTGACCGCTCCGCGTTCCATGTGCTGGCGGGCGCGTTTGCGGATCGTCTGGATATCGGAAAGGAACGGTTTGTCTTTCGCAGCCATGCCTGCCTCCGTATAAGCGTGGGTGATGTGGCGCCGAGGATGCCGCAGGGCACAGCGCGAAAGAAACCGGACAGCGCACCCGCGAAGCTCCGTGAATCTTAAGTCATGAAAATGAACGGGGTGACAACTCTACAGCGATCTGCGATTTGCTCTTCGCCTCTCCCGCTTGCGGGAGAGGCCGCCGCGCCCTGCGGCGTTTGAGGGAGGTGTGGGACGTCGAGCCAGTTTGCCCTCACCCTACCCTCTCCCGCGAGCGGGAGAGGGGAAATCTCATGGCGGGGGAGTTTTCGGCACTACTGCGGCGAGTAAACCTCGCCGCCTTGCGCGCGGAATTCCGCGGCTTTCTCCGCCATGCCCTCGCCGATCGCCTCGGCCTCGGCCACGCCGTGGGCCTTGGCGTAATCGCGCACGTCCTGCGTGATCTTCATCGAGCAGAACTTCGGCCCGCACATCGAGCAGAAATGCGCGGTCTTGTGCGCGTCCTTCGGCAGCGTCTCGTCGTGGAATTCCCTGGCCTTGTCGGGATCGAGCGCGAGCCGGAACTGATCTTCCCAGCGGAACTCGAAACGTGCTTTCGACAGCGCATTGTCGCGTGCCTGTGCAGCGGGATGGCCCTTGGCGAGATCGGCCGCATGCGCGGCGATCTTGTAGGTGATGATGCCGTCGCGCACGTCCTGCTTGTCCGGAAGGCCGAGATGCTCCTTCGGCGTCACGTAGCAGAGCATCGCGGTGCCGAACCAGCCGATCATCGCGGCGCCGATCGCGCTCGTGATGTGGTCGTAGCCCGGCGCGATGTCGGTGGTCAGCGGGCCCAGCGTATAGAACGGCGCCTCGGCGCATTTCTCGAGCTGGCGCTCCATGTTTTCCCTGATCAGGTGCATCGGCACATGGCCGGGTCCCTCGATCATGACCTGTACGTCGTTCTTCCACGCGATCTCGGTCAGCTCGCCGAGCGTATCGAGCTCGGCGAACTGCGCTTCGTCGTTCGCGTCGGCGATCGAGCCCGGGCGCAATCCATCGCCGAGCGAGAATGCGACGTCGTACGCCTTCATGATTTCGCAGATCTCCTCGAAGCGCTCGTAGAGGAAACTCTCGCGATGGTGCGCGAGACACCACTTCGCCATGATCGAGCCGCCGCGCGAG
>DAISJF010000215.1:0-4397 GCA_036821625.1 Rhodanobacteraceae bacterium | reverse complement strand
GATCATCAGCACGTCGTGGCGCTGGTAATAGCGGCGGTTGCCGCGCCGCTTGACGGGCTTCAAATTGGGGAATTCCTGCTCCCAGTAACGCAGGACATGCGGCTTGACGCCGCAGAGATCACTCACTTCCCCAATGGTGAAATAGCGCTTGGCCGGAATGACCGGCAGTTCGCTATTGCTGCCCTGATCCAGCATAGGCCTCGACTCGGACCTTCAGCTTTTGCCCCGGACGGAACGTCACGACCCTACGCGCGGAGATCGGGATCTCCTCGCCGGTCTTGGGATTACGTCCGGGCCGCTGGTTCTTGAAACGCAGGTCGAAGTTTCCGAAACCGGACAGCTTGACCTGCTCCCCTTTTTCAAGCGCGTCGCGTACGACTTCGAAGAACGCGTCGACGAACTCTTTGGCTTCGCGCTTGTTAAGACCGACGTCCAGAAACAGACGCTCGGCCATCTCCGCCTTCGTCAGCGCCATCCTACCCTCGCAGCTTTGCTTTGCAACCGGCTTCCAGTGCGGCGACTGCGAGAGCTCTGCAGCGGTCCGCATCCTGGTCCGTAAGCGTGCGGTAACGATCCTGTAAAATCAAGCCTATAGCGAGACTTTTGATATTCATTCCTAAATTGACGCCAGCGTAACGGTCGAACAGGACGATGTCCGCGAGGTTTTCGCCGACCGCGTCACGAATCACCGCTTCGACCCGGGCATAGGGCACCTCTTCAGGCAGCTCGAACGAGATGTCGCGGCGCACGGAGGGGTACCGGGAAACGGGCGTTGCCGCCGGCAGGGACCGCACGGAAATGGCCTTCAGGTCGAGCTCGAAAACGTGGATGTCGGCGCCGATGTCGAGCGTCCTGATCAGTTCGGGATGCAGCGGACCGACCTGGCCGATCACCCGCTCGCCGCGCAACAGATTTGCCGCCTGCCCTGGGTGCAGCCATGCCTTGTCCGTCGGCTCCCAGCGGAATTCGCGCACGGACTGACTCAGCGCGAACAGCGACTCCACATCGCCCTTGACGTCGAAGAAATCGACCGGCCGACGCGGAGCCTCTGCCCACTGCTCGGCAAACGCGGAGCCGACCGCGACACCGGCGACGCGCGCGGTTTCGATCGGAGCGTCGGCGCCGGCGGCGAACACGTTGCCGATCTCGAACAGCCGCACGCGCTCCTGCTGGCGATGGCGATTGGCAACCAGCGCGGACACGAGTCCGGGCAGAAGGGATGTCCGCATCACGCCGAGCTCGGCGGACAGCGGATTGGCCAGCGGGATGGCGCCGTCCTCGAGCTTCCACTGCCGCAGCGTCGAAACGTCGAGGAACGCGAAGCAGATCGCCTCGACATAGTCGCGCGCGGCGAGCTGCGCACGGAACCGGTCGGCGCCGACTCGCGCCTCCGGCATCGGCGGCACGCCGAGCTCCCCGCGCGGTGCGCGCGTCGGCACGCGCTCGTAGCCGTGCACGCGCACGACTTCCTCGATCAGGTCCTCCTCGATCGCGATGTCGAAGCGCCAGCTCGGCGGCGTCGCGCGCCACCCATCGTTTGTGCGCTCAAGCGTCAAGCCCAGCGCCTTCAGGATGCGCTCGACTTCGGCGTCGTCGACGACGAGGTCGAGCACGCGGGCGAGCCGTGCGCGGCGCAGCGCGACCGGATCGCGGCGCGGAAGATCGCTCGCGCGGACCGCTTCGATGACGGGACCGGCGTTGCCGCCCGCAATCGCGACGAGCAACGCGGTCGCGCGCTCGATCGCGCGGCGCGGCAGCTCGGGATCGACGCCGCGCTCGAAACGATGCGCCGCATCGCTGTTCAGTGCGAGCTCGCGCGAGCGGCCCATGATCGCGGCAGGCGAGAAGTGTGCGCTCTCGAGAAACACATCGCGAGTCGCGTTCGTCACGCGCGAATCCCAGCCGCCCATGACGCCGCCGAGCGCGAGCCCATTTCGCTCGTCGGCGATGACGACGAATTTCTCGTCGAGCGTGTGCTCGCTGCCGTCGAGCAGCTTCAGCGACTCGCGCGGCCGCGCGTGGCGCACGAGGATGTCGCCGGACAGCTTGGCGTTGTCGAACGCATGCAGCGGCTGGCCGAGCTCGATCATCACGTAGTTGGTGACGTCGACGACGGCGCTGATCGGACGCAAGCCGGAGCAGCGCAGGCGTTCGGCCATCCAGAGCGGGGTCTTCGCGGACGCATCGATGCCTTCGATCAGGCGACCGAGATAGCGTGGACAATCCGCGCCGGCGTCGAGTCGGATCTTTCGCTGCGCGGCGGTCGTCGCCGCGGCGACCTTGAACTCAGGATCGCGGAACGTCGAACCGAAAAGCGCCGCGACGTCGCGCGCGAGGCCATGCACGCTGAGGCAGTCGGGACGATTCGGCGTCAGCTTGAGCTCGAAGCTCGCATCCGGCAGGCCGAGATAACGCGCGAGCGGCTCCCCGACGGGCGCATCGGCCGGCAGTTCCATGAGCCCGGACGCATCGGCGTCGATGCCGAGCTCCTTCGCCGAGCAGAGCATGCCGTGCGAATCGACGCCGCGCAGCGTCGCCTGTTTGATCTCGACGCCGTTCGGCAGCTTCGAGCCGATCTTCGCGAGCGGCGCCTTGAGCCCCGCGCGTGCATTCGGCGCACCGCAGACGATCTGCAGCGTCGCGCCGCCGGCGGCCACCTGGCAGACGCGCAGCTTGTCGGCGCTCGGGTGCTTCTCGCAGCCGAGGATCTCGGCGACGACGACGCCGTCGAGCGACGCGCCGACCGGCTCGATTCCTTCGACCTCGAGACCCGACATCGTGAGCCGATGCGCGAGCGCATCGCGATCGGCGGCGATGTCGACGAGGGAACGGAGCCAGTTTTCCGAGAATTTCATTCGTGTTGCCTTGGTGATCAATCGACGTTTGTCGCTACGTCATTCCTTCCAGTCCGTCATTCCGGCGAAAGCCGGAATCCATTTTGGTCTTGCTGCGTGCATCGAAAATCAAAATGGGTTCCGGCTTTCGCCGGAACGACGGCAATCGCTTACGCGAACTGCCGCAAGAACCGCAAATCGTTCTCGAAAAACTGGCGCAGATCGCCGACCCCATAACGCAGCATCGCGAAGCGCTCCACACCCATGCCGAACGCAAAACCGGTGTAGCGCTCGGGATCGATCCGGCACGCGCGCAGCACGTTCGGATGAACCATGCCGCAGCCGAGCACTTCGAGCCACGATGTCGTGCCGTCGTCGCTGCCGTTATCGGATTTGTTCCAGCGGATGTCGACTTCGGCGCCGGGCTCGACGAACGGAAAATAGCTCGGCCGGAAGCGCATCTCGAAATCGCGCTCGAAGAACGCGCGCACGAACTCGGCGAGCGTGCCTTTGAGATCGGCGAAGCTCACGTCCTCGGCGATGAGCAGGCCTTCGACCTGATGGAACATCGGCGAATGCGTCTGGTCCGAGTCGCTGCGGTAGACCTTGCCCGCTGCGATCAGGCGAATCGGCGGAGTCTTGCCGGTCGCCGCGCGGATCTGCACCGGCGAGGTGTGCGTGCGCAGCAGACGGCCGTCGGCGAAATAGAACGTGTCGTGCATCGCGCGCGCCGGATGGTGCGGCGGGAAATTCAGCGCTCCGAAGTTGTGGTAGTCGTCCTCGATCTCGGGACCGTCGGCGAGGTCGTAGCCGAGGCGCGCGAAGATCTCGATCATGCGGTCGAGCGTGCGCGTGATCGGATGCAGGCCGCCGCGCTCGGCGCGGCGGCCCGGCAGCGTGATGTCGATGCGCTCGGAGGCGAGCCGACGATCGAGCTCGGCCTTTTCGAGAACGATCTTGCGTGCCGCGATCGCCGCGGCGACCTGATCCTTCGCGCGATTGACCTCCGCACCGCGCGCCTTGCGCTCGTCGGGCGGCAGCGCGCCGAGCGATTTCAACGCGGCCGTGATCGCGCCGTTTTTGCCGAGCAACGCAACGCGCAGCGCGTCGAGCGATTCGAGCGTCGGCGCGACGGCGATGTCGTCGAGCGAACGCGTGATTTCGGCGAGAGTGCTCATGGGATCTGGAAGCTGCAAATCCACCTACTTCGTCATTCCGGCGAAGGCCGGAATCCATTTTGCTTTGCCTTGTGCGCGCGCGGTCCAAGACCAGATCAAGATGGATCCCGGCTTTCGCCGGGATGACGGCCATATGGACGGCGATGTTGCCGTGCATTGTCGACGCAAAAGAAACAAAAAACGGGAAGGAAGCCGAGGCCTCCTTCCCGCGTTGTACAGCATTCGCTCCGGCGCAGCGCGCCGAAAGACGATTACGCGGCCAGTCCGGCCTTCGCTTTTTCGGCCAGCACGCCAAATGCCTTGATGTCGTGCACGGCGATGTCGGCGAGCACCTTGCGGTCGACCGTGATGTTGGCCTTCTTGAGGCCGTTCATCAGGCGGCTGT
>DAISJF010000214.1:0-4420 GCA_036821625.1 Rhodanobacteraceae bacterium | reverse complement strand
GGCACGAAAAGAAACTCCGCGCCATTGGAATTGCCCGGATCGCCGGCATCGATGCGCGAGAGACCCGCATCGGTGCCGACCCAGATGCCGTGTCCGGGATCCGCAGCGAGCGCGCGCACGTTGGCGATATCCGTTGCCGCGCCGGCCGAAGCAGGCACGCGTTCGATCGCGTTCGCCGCGGGATCGAGCCGTTCCACGCCGTCGGCGGCGGCGATCCAGATGACGCCCTCGGCATCCTCGACGAGCGCCGAGACCGGCTCGTCCTGCGCGGCCGGATCGTCCGCGGAATGCTCGAACGTGCGGAACGCGTAACCGTCGTAGCGCTGCAGCCCGGCTTGCGTGCCGACCCAGATGTAGCCGAGGCGATCCTGCAGCAGCGCGGTCACCGAATTCTGCGCAAGCCCCTGCTCGCTGCCGGTGATCTGGAAATGGAAATCGCGGCGCACGACTTCCGCGCCGGCCCCTGCGGACAATCCCGCAGCCAGCAGCAACGCGAGCCGCGCGCCGATGTGCGGGCGCAGCATCGATGATCGCAACCGGGCATCCATCATCGGCGCGAGTTTCCATGGTCCCCCGAGGCTCCGAGTGTAGGCAATCGCCACCGGGCGCGCCACGCTGGGGCCGGCTGGATACAATGCCGGCATCCGCCATTGCTCGCTCGCATGACTCAATCACCGCTGACCCACGCCGAACTGGCACGCGCGCTCGAGACGCTGCACCTCGGCGTCGGCGCCAGCGATCTGCACGGCTCGCTGACGGGTTATCTGTGCGCAGGCGGCAGCGCCGGCGTCGAGGAATGGCCGGCCGCGCTCGAGATCGAGCCGGACGCAAGCACCACGCTTCGCCACGAGGCGCTGCGGCGGCTTTATCGCGACTGCCGCGCACAGCTCGACGATCCCGATCTCGGCTTCGAGCCTTTGCTGCCCGCGCTCGATGCGCCGGTCGAGCGCCGTGCCGATGCGCTGGTCGAATGGTGTCGCGGCTTCCTCGGCGGGGTCGGCCTGTCCGGCTCGACGGGGCGGCCCCTGTCCGCGGATGCGAACGAAGTGCTCGCCGATCTCGGCCGCATCGCCGCCTCGCGCTTCGACTACGACGATGCCGAGGAGGACGAGAGCGCGCTCACCGAAGTGCTCGAATTCGTCCGCGTCGGCGTGCTGCTGCTGCACACGGAACTGACGCGGCCGCGCACCGCGCGCCATTCGGTGCATTGACGGGATTCTTGATGATCGAAACCCGGGAGTTCGTACGCCGCCGCCGCCAGCTGATGCGCATGGCGGGCCGCGATGCCATCGTGATCGTGCCCGCCGCACCCGAACGCGTACGCAGCAACGATTCGCACTATCCGTATCGCCAGGACAGCGACTTCCACTATCTCAGCGGCTTTCCCGAGCCCGACGCGGTGCTGGCGCTGATCCCGGGCCGCGAGCAGGGCGAGACGATCCTTTTCTGCCGCGAACGCGACGCCGAGCGCGAACGCTGGGACGGCGCGCGCGCGGGCACCGAGGGCGCGGTACGCGACTACGGGTTCGACGATGCGTTCCCGATCGACGACATCGACGACATCCTGCCCGGCATGATCGAGGGGCGCACGCGCGTCTACTACCACTTCGGCCGCGATCCCGAGTTCGATCTCAAGCTGATCGGCTGGGTCAATCGCGTGCGCGCGGACGTGCGCAAGGGCGCGGTACCGCCGCACGAATTCGTCGCGCTGTCGCACCTACTGCACGATCTTCGCCTGTACAAATCGCGCGGCGAGCTGCGCATCATGAGGAAGTCCGCCAAGATCGCCGTCGCCGCGCACGTGCGCGCGATGCGTGCGACGCGCCCGGGCATGAACGAGCATGAGATCGAAGCCGAGATGCTGCACGAGTTCCGCCGGCACGGCGCGGTGCCGAGCTACGAACCGATCGTCGGCGGCGGCGCCAACGCGTGCGTGCTCCACTATCGCGCCAACAACGCGCCGCTGCGCGATGGCGATCTACTGCTGATCGACGCCGGCGCCGAATACGAGTGCTACGCCTCCGACATCACGCGCACGTTTCCGGTCAACGGACGCTTCTCGCCCGAGCAGCGCGCGCTCTATGACATCGTCCTCGCTGCGCAAGCCGCCGCGATCGACGAAGTGCGGCCGGGTCGCGCGTTCGATGCGTATCACGAAGCCGCGGTGCGCACGATCACGCGCGGGCTGATCAAGATCGGCCTGCTCGAAGGCAGCCTCGAGAAGAACCTGCGCGATCACGCCTACCGCAAGTTCTACATGCACAAGACCGGGCACTGGCTTGGCCTGGACGTGCACGACGTCGGCGACTACCGGATCGACGGCGAGTTCCGCCTGCTCGAGCCCGGCATGGTCGTGACCGTCGAGCCGGGCATCTACATCGCGCCCGAGCTCAAGCGCGTGCCGGCGCGCTGGCGCGGCATCGGGATCCGCATCGAGGATGACGTGATCGTGACGCGCGGCGATCCCGCGATCCTCACGGAAGGTGCGCCGCGCGATGCGGATGCGATCGAAGCGTTGATGGCCGCAGCGAGGTGAATGTGCTCGACCTGCTGCTCGCGCTCGCGATCGGCTTTTGTGCGTCGGCCGCCGCGACCGAAGAAGCGGCCGGAGCGCAAACCGCGCATCCGCTGACCGAAACGCTGGACTACGGCCTGTTCGGCACGCTGCATCTGACGCGACCCGCGGCGAACGTGGCCGGCACCGTGTTGTTCTTTTCCGACCGCGACGGCTGGAGCGCGCGCCAGGACCGTCTGTCCGAGGCGCTCGCCGCGAAAGGCGCATTCGTCGTCGGTATCGATCTCGATGCGTATCTCGGAAAGCTCGCGGGCCTTTCCAGCAAGTGTTCGTATCCCGCCGGACACGTCGAGGAAGTCGCGCACTGGATCGAGCGGCACGAAGGTTTCGCGACATACACGTATCCGCTCGTCGTCGGCGACGGCGCGGGCGCGGTGTTCGCGTACGCGCTCGCGGCGCAGGCGCCGGCCGGCACGTTCGCAGGCCTCGTCACCCTGGGCTGGGACAACGCATTTCGTCTGTCGAAGGAATTCTGCGCGGGCGACGCGGGCGCAATGACGGTCGCGGCGGATTCCGGCGCGCGCGTCGTGCCGGTCGCGCAGCTCCCGCTGCCGTGGATGCCGAAGCCCTTCGCGGCCGGCGCGCGCGAAACGGGACTCCTCGCCGACGCCGGCATCGCCGTCCACGCGCTCGGCGCGCTGCTGCCGCCGCTCGCCGCGCGCGATGCCGGCATCGATCTCGGCGCGACGTTCGACCGCTGGCGACGAAACGAGGAGGCGGCGCGCGTCGCGCTGCCCAACGACGTCGCCGATCTGCCGCTGACCGACATCCCGCCGACGAAAGGCGATGCGCATCGCATCGCGATCATCATCACCGGCGACGGCGGCTGGGCCGGCCTCGACCGTGGCGTCGCCGACGCACTGACCGCCGACGGCGTCCGCGTCATTGGGTTTTCGACGCTGAAATTCTTCTGGCACAAGCAGACGCCCGACGCGGCCGCGCAGGCCATCGCGCGCGTGATCGCGCACTACGGCAAGGCCTATCCCGATGCGCGCTTCGTGCTGATCGGCTACTCGTTCGGCGCGAGTCTCGTGCCGGTCGTCGCGAACCGCCTGCCCGACGAGGCGCGTGCGCGCGTCGACGGCGGCGTCATGATCTCGCCCGACGATGACGCGGTGTTCGAGATCCATGTCGGCGATTGGTTCGGCTCGACACATCACGCGGAGGCGCTGCCGATCGGACCGGAAATCGCGGCGAGCAAGGTGCTGCTGGTCTGCGTGCACGGCACCGACGAGAACGACAGCTACTGCCAGAAGCCGCAGCCCGCGCATGTGCGCGTGGTGACGCTGCCGGGAGGGCATCACTACAACGGCGATTACGCGGCGCTCGGCAAGCTGATCGTCGACAACCTGCCGAAGGGACAGTCGACGCATCCGTGAACCCGCTGTCCCTCTCTGCGACAGCCGACACATCCGTGACAGCGCTGTCCCTCTCTGCGACAGCCGACACATCCGTGACAGCGCTGTCCCCCTCTGCGACAGCCGACACATCCGTGACAGCGCTGTCCCCCTCTCCCGCTTGCGGGAGAGGGCTGGGGTGAGGGTTCTTTCGGAGTCAAGCGTCCGGGGAAGGTCGAACCAAGGTTCGCCCTCACCCTGACCCTCTCCCACGAGCAGGAGAGGGGATCCCGCGACCGTGTCCTCTCCCTCAGGGGAATGCTATCAACGACCGCCGAAGATGAATCGCCGATACCCGCCCGCGACGAGCGCCGCGATGTCGATCAGCAGCGCCGGCACCCAGAGCCCACGCGGATAGGCGAGATACGAGCCCGTCCATTCCGGCGCGAATTTTTCCTTGTAGCGCCGCAGGCCGCGATAGTTGTAGAAGCGTCCGCCGTACTCGAAC
>DAISJF010000213.1:0-4446 GCA_036821625.1 Rhodanobacteraceae bacterium | reverse complement strand
AGCCCGAGCCGAGCTCCCAGACGATGTCGCCGCCGTTCTCGCGGTGATACGGCGACAGCGAGCCCTCGCCCGTGTCGTGATAAAAGCCGCCGCGCCGCGCGCCTTCGTTGAGCGCGCGGATCGCGTTCGGCGAGATCGCGCCGAAACTCATCGCCGAGATGTTGAAGACGCTGGCCGAATAAGGCTGCGTGGATTCGGACCCGACGGTCACGCGGAAATCGTGGCTCTCGATGCGCGTCGGCGCGATCGAGTGGTTGATCCATTCGTAGCGCTCGGCGTAGACGTCGAGCTCCGTGCCGAACGGCCGCACGTCGAGCGCATTCTTCGCGCGCTGCTTCACGACCGCGCGCTGCACGTGCGAAAACGGCACCTCCTCGTTGTCCGACTCGACGATGTACTGGCGCAGCATCGGGCGCACTTCCTCGAAGAAGTAGCGGATGTGCGCGAGCAGCGGATAGTTGCGGCGCAGCGTCGAGCGTCGCTGCACAAGATCGAAGAGGCCGATCGCGGTCAGCACGCCGAAGACCGCGGCGAGCGCGTGCCAGGGCGGCCCGGCGGGCCAGCGCAGCAGCGTCACTCCGAACAGGACGAGCGCGACGGCAAGGCCGAGATAGCGCGTAGGGAACCACTTGTTCATGGAACGCTCTCCGCCACGCTTTCCCGCGCGACAGCCGAACCCGCCGCGGCCGCCTCGCGATTGCGCGACATTTCGACGCGCCAGCATAGCCGAGCGCACGGCGCGCGATGTTCGCTGCCGGTAAACTCGAGCCATGGATGAGTCCGATCCCCCGAAGCCGACGCGACGGCGCAAAGCGACCGACGCGACGCCCGGAGATGCCGCGCCAGTCGTGCCGGTCGCGCCGGTGCCGACGACGACGCCACGGCGCCGCGCGGCGACCCGCGGCGCGACAGCCACGCCGACGCCGACGACACCCGATATCCCAGCGCCCGCGAAGACCGCGCCCGTGCGACGCACGCGTGCCACTCCGGCGGCCACTCCGACGAATGGCGCTGCAGCGAGCGTGCGCGCGACCAGCCCGCCTTCCGCATCGAAGGTGATGCCGGCATCCAGCTCCGCGAGTGCGCCGCGCGAGATGTCGCCGGTTCGTTCGATGCCGGAGCCGGCGCGCAGGGTCCATTCGCCGCCGGCAACCGCGTATCCGTCCGCCGCTCGCACCGCGCCGGCGGGTGCGGCCAACGAAGTGTTGCCGTCGTTCCTGCGGCCGGAGGCGCCGCGCGTCACATCCGCGCGGACCGATCCGCGGCCGGCCGATGCATCGCCGCGCTCGGTGCGCGCGATCGACTGGCTGATCGGCCATCTTCCCGCGCAATACCGCGCGCGTGCGCTCAACTACCTCGTGCTGATGCGCATGGATCGGCCCGTCGGTGCGCTGCTGCTGCTCTGGCCGACCTGGTGGGCGCTCTGGTTCGCCGCCAACGATTTTCCGCCGATCGGCCTTTTGATCATCTTCACGCTCGGCGTGTTCGTCATGCGCAGTGCCGGCTGCGTGATCAACGACTACGCCGATCACGCCTGGCTCGACGCGCACGTCGAGCGCACGCGAAGCCGTCCGATGGCCGCCGGACGCGTGACGCGACGCGAAGCACTCCTGCTCTTCGGCGGCTTGCTCGCGCTGGCGTTCCTGCTCGTGCTCTTCACCAACGCGCTCACGATCGAGCTTTCGTTCGTCGGTGCTGCGCTCGCCGCGGTCTATCCATTCTCCAAGCGCGTCACGCACCTCGCTCAGGTCGTGCTCGGCGCCGCATTCGGCTGGTCCATCCCGATGGTGTTCGCGGCGGTGACGAATTCGCTGCCGCCGCTGTGCTGGCTGCTGTTCCTCGCCAACGTGCTGTTCTCGACCGTCTACGACACCGAATACGCGATGGTCGACCGCGACGACGACATCCGCGTCGGCGCAAAGTCGACCGCGATCCTGTTCGCCGAGCAGGACCGCACGATCATCGGCATCCTGATGGCCACATTCCTGGCCGCGATGCTTCTCGCAGGCTCGCGCGCCAGCCTGCACTGGCCGTATTTCGCCGGCCTCGCGATCGCGACCGGTCTGTTCGCGTGGCAGCAGTGGATGATCCGGGATCGCTCGCGCGCGCACTGCTTCGCCGCGTTCCGCAACAACAACTGGGTCGGGCTTACCTTGTGGGTTGGATTGGTCCTGGCGCTTGCAATCCGCTGATAGCGCCGGACGCCCTGGGTATGGTATGGTATATGGTATGGCTACCATGTACATCCGCAGCACCTTCGCACTGGACGAACCCACGAGTCGCGGTCTCACCCAGCTCGCGAAGAAATGGGGCGTCAGCAAATCCGAAGCGCTGCGCCGCGCCGTCGCGCGGGCACAGGAACAACCGGGCGCGGGCGGTGAAATGGCGCCGCAGGATGCATTGCGGGCGCTGAAGCACAAGCCTCCTCTCACGCGCAAGCAGGCGAGAAGCTGGCGAGCCGACAACGCGCGTGCGCGGCGCGAAAGCGAGGAGATGGCAGCGCGCCAGGCGGGGCGTGCTCCTGCGCGCAGGCGCGGCTCATGATCCAGCTCGACACGAACGTGCTGATCGGCCTCGCCGACGCCGAGACGCCCATCATCCGCGCCATCGAGCGCTGGCTGGATGCCGGCGAAAAGCTGGCCGTATCGGCCGTCGCCTGGTTCGAGTTCAACTGCGGCCCGCTTCACGAAGACGCGATCGAACTGATCGAGCACGTCATTTCCGGCCGAGTCGTGGCGTTCAACGCGGCGCAGGCCGAACAAGCGGCGAAGCTCTTCAACAGCGCGGGCCGACAACGTGCGAGCCGCTGGGACTGCATGATTGCTGCTGCCGCGATCGAGACCGGAGCGCGCCTGGCGACGCTCAATGGCGCGGATTTCGCGCGCTTCAAGCCGGCGGGACTCGACCTCGTTGCGCTCTGACGCGTCCGCTCACCCGCGCGGCTGCGGCGCGCGTGCGAGCGCCCAGACATCCACTCGCGCGACGCCGGCGCGGCGCAGCGTGCGCGCACATTCGCGCAGCGTGGCGCCCGTCGTCATCACGTCGTCAATCAGCGCTACGTGATCCGGCAGATCGGCGCTCTTCGCAACCGCGAACGCGCGGCGCAGATTGCGCCGACGCGCGGCCGCATCGAGGCCGGTCTGCGCAGCCGTCGCGCGCGTGCGCACGAGCAGGTCGCGCGCCGTCGGAATCCCGAGCGCAGCGGACAGCGCTTTGGCGAGCTCCCACGCCTGGTTGTAACCGCGCGTGCGCAAGCGCGACGCGTGCAGCGGCACCGCGACCATGAGTTCGGGCCGTGTCTGCGGGTTGACGATCGCGCGTTCGATCATCAGGTCGGCGAGCACGCGTCCGGCGGCGAGATCGCCGCGAAACTTGAAGCGCGCTTCGAGCAGGTCGAGCGGGTGCGCATAGCGGAACGGAACCCACGCCGAGGCGAACGGCGGCTCCCGATCGAGGCATTCGCCGCATAGCGGTGCGGGTTTATTCAACGGCAACGCGCAGCGCGGGCAGCAACAGTCGTTGACCGGGATATCGCGCGCGCAGCCCTCGCAAAGATCCCGTCCGCGCGCACCGCGCGCGCCGCACAGCAGGCAGGTCAGCGGCAGCAGCGCACGCAGGACATGGGCGGCCCACCCGTCAACCTTGGATGTTGTCGTCAAGTTGACAGGCTCCCGCTGCCAAATGGAGACTCCGGGCCTGCCCTTCCCGTACCACCCCCGCCGGAAGTTTCGCATGCCTGCCGCCGCCGTTCGCCACGACTGGACCCGCGCCGAAGTCGGCGCGCTCATGGATCTGCCGTTCGCCGACCTGATCGCGCGAGCGCAGGCCGTGCACCGCGCGCATCACGACGCGAACGCGGTGCAGGTCTCGACGCTGCTGTCCGTGAAGACGGGCGGTTGTCCCGAGGATTGCGCGTACTGCCCGCAGGCGGCGCGTTACGCGACGGGCGTCGCCGCCGAGAAACTCATGAGCGTCGACGCCGTGCTTCTCAAAGCACGACAGGCGAAGGCGGCGGGCGCGACGCGATTCTGCATGGGCGCGGCCTGGCGCTCGCCGAAGGACCGCGACATTCCGAAGATCGCGGCGATGGTCGGCGCGGTGAAAGCGCTCGGCATGGAAACCTGCGCGACGCTCGGCATGCTGACGCAAACGCAGGCCGATGCGCTGAAAGCGGCGGGCCTCGATTACTACAACCACAATCTCGATTCGGCGCCCGAGTTCTACGGCGAGATCATCCACACACGCGAATACCAGGATCGCCTCGACACGCTCGAGTGCGTGCGCGAGGCCGGCCTCAAGACCTGCTGCGGCGGCATCGTCGGCATGGGCGAGACGCGCGATCAGCGCGCCGGTTTGCTGCAGATGCTGGCCAACCTGCCGCAACATCCGCAATCGGTGCCGATCAACCGGCTCGTGCAGGTCGAAGGCACTCCGCTCGCCGGCACG
>DAISJF010000212.1:0-4468 GCA_036821625.1 Rhodanobacteraceae bacterium | reverse complement strand
GCGAGTTCACACGCGGCTCGGCTGAGCATGCGGCCTTCCTGGATGCGGCAGCGGCACCGGGAGCGAAAGTGACGATCCGCGGATTGGTTGACGCCTCGAATCCCTATGTACCGAAGGTGCAGCCGGGCTCGACGGTTGCGGTGTTCGGTCTCGGCGGCATCGGCCTCGCGGTCGTGCAGGGCGCGGTGATGGCGAAAGCCGCGCGCATCATCGCGATCGACATGAATCCGTCGAAGTGGGAAATGGCCAAGGCGATGGGCGCGACCGACTTCGTCAATCCGGCCGACTACAAGGACACGCCGATCCAGCAGGTCATCGTCGACATGACCGATGGCGGCGTCGACTACTCGTTCGAATGCATCGGCAACGTCAAGGTCATGCGCTCGGCGCTCGAGTGCTGCCACAAGGGCTGGGGCGAATCGACGATCATCGGCGTCGCCGGCGCCGGCCAGGAAATCTCGACGCGCCCGTTCCAGCTCGTCACCGGCCGCGTGTGGCGCGGGTCCGCGTTCGGCGGCGTAAAGGGCCGCACGCAGCTGCCCGGCTACGTCGAGAACTACATGAACGGCAAGCTCAAGATCGACGAGTTCGTGAGCCAGGTCCTGCCGCTCGACCAGATCAACCACGCGTTCGATCTGATGCACGAGGGCAAGGTGATCCGCTCGGTGATCCGTTACTAAGTGGTGCGCGCCGCGCGGGCGTGCCGCGCACGATTCAACACGATTCAACACGTGAGGTGAGAAATGGCCGTCAACATCCATCCGACCGTCGACAACGGCATCAAGCCCGGCTCCAAGGACTTCCAGGGCGGCACGCTCAAGTGCAAATGCGGCGCCGTGGAAGTCTCGGTCAAGTCACAAAGCGCGCACAACCACGCCTGCGGCTGCACGAAGTGCTGGAAGCCGGAAGGCGCGAACTTCTCCGTCGTCGCGGTCGTGCCGCGCGACAAGGTCAGCGTGACCAAGGGCGCCGACAAGCTCAAGATCGTCGACCCGAGCGCGACCATCCAGCGCTACGCGTGCACCGGTTGCGGCGTGCACATGTACGGGCGCATCGAGAACACCAAGCATCCGTTCTACGGGCTCGACTTCATCCACACCGAGCTTTCGCCGCAGACCGGCTGGCAGGAACCGCAGTTCGCGGCGTTCGTCTCGTCGATCATCGAATCGGGCTTCCCGCCCAGCCGCATGGGCGAAGTGCGCAGCCGCATCAAGGAGCTCGGGCTCGAGCCCTACGACTGCCTGTCGCCGCCGCTGATGGATGCGATCGCGACGCACGTCGCCAAGCAATCGGGCGTCCTCAAGGCCTGACGCCTAGCGAGGGCGTATCCGTCTCAGCGCCGGATACGCCCTCTTTTTTTCCATGGAATCCTCCTCGCGGCCGGCAACGTCGCGTGGCTCGACCGCGAAGGCGCGCGCTTCGGTCGGCCTCGACGACAGGCATCAGCGGCTCCGCATCGCGATCGCGGACGATCACGCCGTCGTCCGCGCCGGCTATCGGCGCCTGCTCGAGCTCGACGAACGCATGCAGGTCGTCGCCGAATTTGGCGACGGCGAGAGCGCGTACCGCTGGCTCTCGTCGAACGCAGCGGACGTTCTGATCCTCGATCTCAGTATGCCCGGCCGCGGCGGCCTCGCGACGCTTGAGCGCCTGCGCCATCGCATGCCCGACCTGCGCATTCTCGTTTTCACGATGCACGAAGGTCCTGATCTTGCGCTGCAGACGCTGCGTGTCGGCGCTTCGGGCTACATCACGAAGAGCAGCGCGCCCGAGTCGCTCGTCGACGCGGTGCGCGATGTCGTCGCCGGCGGCCGGCCGGTTTCGCCCGAAATCGCGCGCGCGCTGGCCGGATCGAATCCGGCATCCCGCGCCTCGCATCAGTCGCTGTCGCCGCGCGAGTTCGAGATCTTCCTGCGGCTCGCCCGCGGCGACACCGTCGAGCAGATCGCGAGCGCGTGCTCGCTCAGCGCGAAGACGATCGCGAACTACCAGACTTCGATCCGGCAGAAAACCGGACTTGCCTCGTCGCTCGAGATGTATCGGCACGCGGAAGCGCACGGTCTCCTGCCGTCGGCGACCGCTCCGAACTAGAGCGCCCGCGCCTCGCTCGCCGGCGGCGCGAAGCGCGCGCGGATGCGAAGGCCGGCGCGCCGCTCGGAAGCCTCGCTGCCCGGACCCATCTCGATTTCCCCGCCGTGCGCCCAGACGCGCTCGCGCATCCCGGCGAGACCGTGGCCCCGATGCGGAGCGCTTTCCGCCGAATCGATCCCGACCCCGTCGTCCTCGACGCACCATTCGATCTCGCCGTTCGCGCGCGCGCCGACGCGCACGTCGATGTGGCTCGCGTCCGCGTGACGCGTTGCGTTGGTCAGTGCTTCCTGCGTGAGGCGGTACAGCGCGAGCGCGAGCTCATCGGGCAGCGTGCGATCGTCGAGATCGTAGCTCAGCGCATATTCGGTGCGGCGTCCGGGCCGCTCGCGCCAGCTCTGCACGAGATCGCCGAGCAGGCGCCGCAGCGGAACGCCGGTCGACTCGCCGCCCTGCGGGCGCAGCCGACGCAGGAGATCGCGCACGTGCTCGTGGAAACGCTGGCAGTGCCGCGCCAGGCCGTCGACCACCTCATGCAGCTCCGTCGCGGACGACGTGCGCTGCGCGAGCCAGGCGATGTCCGCGCGCATCGCAGTCAGCGTCTGGCCGAACTCGTCATGCAGCTCGCGCGCGATGCGCGCGCGCTCTTCTTCCTGCGAGGACACCAGCTTCAGGCTCAGCGAGCGTCGCGCCTCCTGCGTGTTCGACAGCGTCGCAGCGAGATGATTGAGCGCGCCGGCGATCCGGTCCATTTCCGCGAAGGCCAGCGTGGGCAGCCGGAACGAGTAATCGTCGCGCTCGTAGCGTCCGATCGCGTGCAGGATCGGCTGCAGCGGCGCGAGCGTGCGGCGCAGCGCCCAGTACACCGCGAGCAGCAGCGCCGCGCCGTATCCGGCCAGCACGATCAGCATGCCGACGAGATTGTCGAGCGCTTCGCGCTGTTCGCTGGACGGATCGAGAGACAGCGTCGCGACGTATCGCGCATCGTCGTCGCGCTGCAGCGTCCACGGACCTGAAGGATCGACCTGCACCGAGCGCATGCCCGGCGCGATCAGCGCGAACAGCCGCTCGAGCGCGCTCGATGGTCCCGGTCCGCGGGACGCGACCCGCAGCGTGCCCGCCGCATCGCGCAGGTCGAGCTGGATGTGACGCAGGTCGCCGGCATCGTTGATGGAGCGCAGCGCGGCGATATGCGACTCGACCTCGGCGGATGGTCCGTTCTCGAGCGCATACAGGTGCTCGAAAAGCCGGACGATCTCGAGCGCGCCGCGCTCCTCGCGCTGCACGTCGTATTGCGCGCGCCAGAGCGCGAGCGTGAGCGCGGCGAGCAGGATCACGGCGCTGACTGCGACGACGCGCGTGACCAGATAGCGTGACATTCGCATCGGAATTCTCCGCGACAGCTCTTGTCGACATCTTGCGCGCGTCCGCGTGCGCCCGCCAAGCGCGACTTCCCCTCTCCCGCTTGCGGGAGAGGGCAGGGTGAGGGCGCTCTTCGCGAGACCTTTCCCCGGTCCGGCACTGCCGCGCCGACTCCCACCGCAAGCGGCAGAACTGACAGTCAAGTCGGCCCGCGCCCGTCAGCCGATCATCGCGTCCAGAGCCACTGCACGCCGAGCCTGTATGTGCGTCCGGGTGCAGGCTCGAAATACCGACCGTTGCCGTCGTTCACGATGACCGAGCCCGCATACTCGCGGTCGAACGCATTGTCGATCGCGAAAAACGTGCGCAGCTGGCCCGTGGACAGGTTGAAGCCGTAAGCAAGCTCGGCGTCGAACACAAAGTACGCGGGCGCATGATCCGTGTTGAGGTCGTTGACCGGCACCGATCCGACGTAGTTTCCGTCGAGCGTCGCACGCCATCCGGTCTCGTGTCCCCATTGCAGCTCGGTCGAGAAATATTGTTCCGGCACGCCGGGAATCCGCGTTCCGGCGCCGACCGGAACCGGCGTCGTGCACGGCGTGCCCGGGCAGGTCTGGAACGGCGAGCGGAACGTCGCGTCGAGCCAGGTCAGCGCGACCTCAAGGCGCCAATCGTCGGCGATCGCGGCGTTCAAGCCCGCTTCGGCGCCCTGCCGCCGCGCCTTCGGAATGTTCTGGTACGTCGTGCGGCCGCCCGAATTCGTCGCGATGGTGAGCTCGTTGTCCGTATCGGCGCGGAACACGGCGAAGGTCGCGTCGATCGTCTGCGTCGGACGCATCTTGACGCCGAGCTCGCCGTTGCGGCTCTTGGCCGGAACGAGATTGAACGCGAGCCCGGCGCCGCCGTCGGCCCGATAGGCGAGCTCGTTGAACGTCGGCGTCTCGAAGCCTTTGCCGTACGAGGCATAGACGTGCGTCGTGTCGGACGCGCGCCACATCAGACCTGCGACCGGCGTGGT
>DAISJF010000211.1:0-4469 GCA_036821625.1 Rhodanobacteraceae bacterium | reverse complement strand
AACTCGCTGTTGCGGAACACGTGATCGCGCAGGATGCCGAGCGGAATCTGCTCGCCGGCGCCGTGCGGTGTCACGGCGTCGCCGCGCCGCTGCAGCAGCGGCGGGTGACCGGCATCGACGTAGATCGCGCGCTGCAGGTCGGGCCGGTAGAGCAGCGCGAATGCGGTCAGGAAGTGCTGGCGATTGCGGCGCGAGAAGAAATAGCGGTTGGCGTAGGTCAACGCGCCGGCCGGACCGCTTTCGCCGTCGCCATGGTAAGTGCGCAGGATCGCGTCGAACTGCACGGCCTCCATCGCGGCGGCGGCGCCGTGGCCGGATACGTCGGCCAGGACGAGAGCCCACATGTCGGGTCCATCGCGCGGGAAATCGTCCGGCGCGAGGTCGGTCAACGAGGTCAGATCGTAGTAGTCGCCCGCCGCGGTCTCGGCCGGCTGCCAATGCACCGCGTATTCGAGGCCGCGGATCACCGGGTTGTCCGGGAGCAGCACACGCTGGACGTCGGCCAGGCCCTCGATCGCGCGGCGCTGGCGGTCGGTCTCGTCGCGCAGTGCACGCGTCGCGAGCGGACGGATGATCAGGCTCGCGGCGAGGTTGGTCTCGAGCAGGAGCGCATCGGGATCGAGCCGGTCGAAACGCGGATGGAACGTCGAACCGAACACGAGCCAGTGACGGACCACGCCATTGTTCACGATTGGAACGCCAAACAGTGCCGCCGGCTCGAGCAAGGCCTGCGCGAACGGCAGATCGAATTCGGTCGGTGCGACGCGCACGACGTGCGGCGTGCGTTCCGTGAACAGTCGTGCGGTCAGCGCGTCGCCAAACAGCGGGAGCGTGGTGCGCTGGCCGAACGGATCGATGTTTGGGACGTGCTCCGTGCCGTCGGGCCCGATCAGGCCCGCGAGCCGGCATTGACCCGGCGGCAGATCGCCGATCAGGACCAGCGCGAGGGAACAGGACGGGAGACGCGGCGCGAAGTGCGCATGCAGCGCGCGCAGGGCAGCGGCGGAATCCCCGTCGAATGCGCTGAGCGCGAGCAGGCGGTCGAGAGCTGAGCGGGACAAGGTCGCGAATCGTCCTGAGCGAGTGCTCGATTCTGCATGCGGCCGTCGGAGGACAACAACGGTCGGGCGCACCCCGAATCCATCTGGCACAATGCGCGCCCTCGCGACCGCCCGGCGCGGTTTCGCCAGATTTCCTCGTCACTTACGGACGTTTTCATGTCATCGCACGATATCCGCTCGGCGCAGCGGCCCGATCCCGACTCGCCGATGGTCGACATCGCCAACTACGTGGCCGACTACGCGATCGAATCGAAGGAAGCATTCGACACCGCGCGCTACATGCTGCTCGACTCGCTCGCCTGCGCGATGCTGGCGATGAAATTCCCCGACTGCGTCAAGCACCTGGGTCCGCTGGTGCCCGGCGCCGTGCTGCCGGGCGGTGCACGCGTGCCCGGCACGGCGTGGGAGCTCGATCCCGTGCAGGCCGCCTACAACATCGGCGTCCAGGTGCGCTGGCTCGATTTCAACGACACCTGGCTCGCGGCGGAATGGGGGCATCCCTCGGACAACCTCGGCGCGATCCTCGCGGTCGCCGACTATCTCTCGCGCAAGGCCGTGCGCGAGGGCGGCACGCCGCTGACCGTCCGCGACGTGCTCGGCTACGCGATCAAGGCACACGAGATCCAGGGCTGCTACGCGCTCAAGAACTCGTTCAACCGCGTCGGTCTCGATCACGTGATCCTGGTGCGCCTCGCCTCGACCGCGGTCGCGACACGGATGCTGGGCGGCAGCAAGAACGACATCGTCAACGCGATCTCGCACAGCTGGATCGACAACGGCGCCCTGCGCACGTACCGGCACGCGCCGAATACGGGGCCGCGCAAAAGCTGGGCGGCCGGCGACGCCTGCCGGCGTGCGGTGACGCACGCGCTGAACGCGGTGAAGGGTTGCGTCGGTTATCCGTCCGCGCTGACCGCGAAGACGTGGGGCTTCTACGACGTCGCGTTCAAGGGCAAGCCGTTCGAGTTCGAGCGTCCGTTCGGCAGCTACGTGATGGAAAATGTCCTCTTCAAGATCAGCTTTCCGGCCGAGTTTCATGCGCAGACTGCGGTCGAGTGTGCGTTGCAGCTGCACACGAAGGTCGCGGGCCGGCTGAACGAGATCGAGAAGATCGTGATCGAGACGCAGGAAGCCGGCCTGCGCATCATCGACAAGACCGGTCCGCTGGCGAACTACGCCGATCGCGACCACTGCATCCAGTACATGGTGGCCATCCCGCTGATCTTCGGGCGCCTGACCGCCGACGACTACGGCGACGCCATAGCGGCCGATCCGCGCATCGATGCGTTGCGCGCGCGTATGGAAGTGCGCGAGAACCCGGCGTTCACGAAAGACTACTTCGATCCGGCAAAGCGTTACATCGGCAACGCCGTGCAGGCGTACTTCAAGGATGGCACGCATACGGACCGGGTTGCGATCGACTACCCGATCGGCCATCGCAAGCGGCGCGCGGAGGGCATTCCCGTGCTGCTGGCAAAGTTCGCCAATGCGCTGGCCGGCCATCTGCCGGCGCCGCAGGTCGAGCGGATCCTCTCGGTCTCGAAGGACAGCAGCGGACTCGACGGGACCCCAATCCATCAATTTGTGGACCTTTTCGCAACTCGCTGACTCGTGGCTTAACGTTCTTTTTACTTCGGACTGGTTGTAAAATTTTGATGCGACTAGAATTGCCCGGCAGCCCTGGTACCGTGGTAAAGTGTTAAGAACACGTTTCCGGCACGTCGGACTGGCGTAGACTAGGGACGGTGTCGCGTTCCGCGCGGGGTTGAGCGGACGCATGAAGACCAAACGAGAGGAGAACTCTGAATGAAACGTAAGGCCTTATGTGCGCTGATCGCCCTAAGCCTTGCCGGCGCCGCGGTGACGGCTGCGCACGCGCAAGATTTCGGCACCTGGTATATCGCACCGCGCATCGGCGCGGATTTCTCCGACAGCGATCGCGACACCGACACCTCTCTGTGGGGCGGCATCGGTGCAGGCGTGTGGGTCAACCCGCACCTCGCAGTCGATTTCGAATACACGATCAACAATGCCGATTTCTCCGGCGGTTCGTGGCGTGATGGCCACGAGTGGGAGAGCGTCGGCCTCGGCGTCAGCGGTCGCTGGTTCTTCGGCGACGAAGGCGCGCAGTGGCGTCCTTACATCATGGCCGGCCTCGGCGCGCTGCGTCATGCCGCGTACTCGGGCTTCCTGCTGAAGGCGCAGGGTTTCAACGAGAACGGCTGGGATCCGATGGCCACCGTCGGCGCCGGCATCCAGTACAACATGTCCGAGCGTCTGGCGCTGCGTGGTGAAATCGCCGCGCGCTATGACCATGACAACAACACCGAGAACAACCTCGCCGAAGCACTCGGCTATCTCGGCCCGAACGGTCCGCTGACGCAGCGCAAGAGCGGCTTCACTGACGGCATCGTCAGCGTCGGCCTGGTGTACAGCTTCGGTGGACATGCTGCGCCGCCGCCGCCGCCGCCGCCGGCTGCTCCGCCTCCGGCGCCCGACTGCCACACGATGGACAGCGACCACGACGGCGTGAACGACTGCGACGATCGTTGCCCGAACACGCCGGCCGGAACGGTCGTCGGTCCGGATGGCTGCCCGCAGAAGGTCGTCATCGACCTGCGTGGCGTCAACTTCAAGTTCGATCGTCCGAAGACCGGTGAGCACAACATCGAACCGACGTTGCAGCTGCCGACGGCCGACTCGGTCGCGATCCTCGACCAGGCGATCGACGCCCTCAAGCGTTATCCGGAGATCAAGGTCGAGCTCGACGGCCATACCGACTCGATCGGTACGGACGCGTACAACCAGAAGCTGTCGGAGCGTCGCGCGCAGATCGTGTACGACTACCTGACCTCGCACGGTATCGACCCGAGCCGCATCACCGCGGTCAAGGGCTTCGGCGAATCGCAGCCGATCGACACCAACGCGACGAAGGAAGGCCGTGCGCGCAACCGCCGCACCGAGCTGAAGGTCGAGAATCCGGGTTCCTGATCGGATTCGGCAGAAGTGTCAGGAAAAAGCCCGGCGCAGGCCGGGCTTTTTCTTTATGGGTCTGGTTGTTTGTCTCTGCTCGTCGTCCCGGCGAAAGCCGGGATCCATTTTGACCTTAGCTGTCGCTCCGGCCGACCGAAATGGATTCCGGCTTTCGCCGGAATGACGGAGACAGAGACGTTCGCGGTTGCGCGATACCGCGATATCACCGCCCAAGCGCCGGCGTCAGCTCCGGCGCGATCGCCTTCACCATCGCTTCGACGACCTTGATGTTGCCGGCGAGCAGGTTGCCGCTCGATGGCATGCCGTCGCGCCCGACAAAATCGCAGTGGCGGCCGCCGGCTTCGCGTACGAGGAGGCAACCGGCGGCCATGTCCCACGGCTTCAGGCCGATCTCGTAGAACCCGTCGAGCCGCC
>DAISJF010000210.1:0-4490 GCA_036821625.1 Rhodanobacteraceae bacterium | reverse complement strand
CTCGGTCGCCTCGGCGTGATAGACGAGCAGTCGCGGCAGATAGAAAAGGCCGGCAAACCAGGTTACGACGGCGACGACATGGAACGCTTTCAGCCAGAGCATCACGGTACCGTGCATTTCGGCGAGCGCGACATGGTATCCGCTTGACGCTGTCGGTGGGCGGCGTCTATAAGCCTCGACCTCGCCGCCGTTCTCCTCCCCCGATTGGCATGCCTCGCGTTCCGCCGCCACTTGTCGTCCGTACGCACGATCCCGCGCGCGAGCGCCGCGGACAGATGCTCGCGGGCGCGATCTGGCTGGTCTCGCTCGTCGTCGTCGCCGCGCTGACGGCGGCGATCATCTCGTACGGCTTCGAGAGCTCGGACCGCTCGCGCAGCGCCGCCGCCGACAAGGACACCGAAGCGCTGAAGGCGAAGATCGCGATGCTCGAGCGCTCCGAGCAGGTCGCCAAGGCCGCCGTCGGCGATCTGCAGCAGACGCTGCGTGATCGCGAGGAGGAGATCGAATCGCTGCGCTCGGATCTCGCGTTCTACGGACGCCTGGTCGGCGGCGACCGGGCCGAGAGCCTGGCCGTGCACGTGCTGAAAGTCAGCCATGTCGCGGATTCGGGGGCCTGGAACTTCGTCGCCACGCTCACGCAGAACTTCAAGCGCGGGCAGGACACGCATGGGCACCTCACGCTCACGGTCGAAGGGGTGCAGAATGGGAAACTGGCGACGCTGGACTGGGCAGCGTTGACCCAGGGGCAGAATCCTTCCGGTATCGAGTACCGCTTCAAATATTTTCAGCGGGTGAACGGTACCATCATGCTGCCGGGGGGATTCCAGGCGAATCGCGTTCGCGTGCGTGCCGACGGAGACTCCGGGCACGCCGAACAGGATTTCGCCTGGAGCGATGCCATCAAGGGTGAGGAGGGGTGAGATGTTCGGCCACAGCAAACGCAATGGAAACGGCATCGCGGTCGCCGCGATCACGACGCTGATCGCCGAGGGAACGGTGATCCGCGGCGACGTGGAATTCACCGGCGGGCTTCACCTCGACGGCAGGATCGAAGGCGCGATCAGCGCCGACGGCGCCGATGCGGTGCTGACGCTGTCGGAGAAAGGCCGCGTGACCGGCGAGATCCGCGCGTCCAACGCCGTGATCAACGGCATGGTCCAGGGCGACATCGTCGTCGCCGAGCGGCTCGAGCTCGCCAGCGGCGCGCGCATCGAAGGCAACATCTACTACAAGGTGCTCGAGATGGCGGCCGGCGCGCAGATCAACGGCAAGATGATCTATCAGCCGGAGATGCCGCGGCGGCTGACCGGGCCCGAAAGCACGGCCGCGCAGGCTTGAAAGGCGGCGCGCCGGCACGATCTTGTCCGTGCCAGCGACGCATCCGGAATTCCGATGTCCGACACCGCAACCCCGACCTATCTCGATGCGACCGAGGTCCCGCTCGTATTCACCGATGCCGCGGCGGACAAGGTGCGCGAGCTGATCGCCGAGGAGGGCAATCCCGACCTCAAGCTGCGCGTCTATATCTCGGGCGGCGGCTGCTCGGGTTTCCAGTACGGCTTCACCTTCGACGAAGCGCGGGCCGAGGACGATCTGGCCGTCGACAAGGCCGGCGTCACGCTACTCGTGGATCCGCTCAGCCTGCAGTATCTGGCCGGCGCCGAGATTGACTACGCCGAGTCGCTGACCGGCGCGCAGTTCGTGATCCGCAATCCGAACGCCAAGACGACCTGCGGCTGCGGATCGTCGTTTGGTGTGTGAGTGCGATCATCCGGGATCGCCGTCGTCTGGATGGCTGGCGGTTGCCCATGGTCTGATTTGCCCGGGTCAGTCCAGAAGCGGCCATTCCTGCCCGCGATCTTCGAAGAGAAAAGCTGCTCCGATCGGAAGGGGCGATGGGCTTCCGTTCGAGGTGTAAGCGCGTCCTCGCGCGGCTTCGCACCTGCGCAAGATCTCGGATCGCCGAACCCGCGCTGCTAAAATTGCGCCGATGACCGACCGCTTGCGCTATACCGAAAACGTCTTCGCCGGTCTTGTGCTGGATCGCAACGCCGAGCAGCGCGACGACGCTGAATGGCTTGCCGCGCAGCTGGCCGATCCGCGCGCACGCTTCGTGCTGCTCGGCGCGGAAGGCCATGCGCTCGCGCATCGCGATGTCGATGCGCTGCGGGTCATCCTCGCCGAAGAACGCGCGATGCTGCTGCCCGGCGCGACGCCGAGCTATCTCGGCGCCGACGACGCGGGACCGTTCTTCGCGCTCAGCGCCGAAAGCAAGGACGCCGCGCGCATCGCCGCGGAGCTCGGCGGCGATTTCATCGATCTGCGCAGCGCGGGCGTGCGGCTCAAGGCATTCGAGGCCGGACTCTTCGCCTATGCGCGCGCGCTTTCGCACTGGCAGTCGCGCACGCGTTTCTGCTCGGTCTGCGGCTCTCCGGTCATCGTCGTGACCGCGGGTCATCGCGCGCGCTGCACGAATCCGGACTGCGCGATCGAGCATTTCCCGCGCGTCGATCCGGCGATGATCGTGATCGTTTCGTACCGCGGTGCGTGCCTGCTCGGCCGGCAGGCGACCTGGCCCGAGCGGCGCTATTCGACGCTCGCGGGTTTCGTCGAGCCCGGCGAATCGCTCGAGGACACCGTGCGCCGCGAAGTGTTCGAGGAGGCCGGCGTGCGCGTCGGCGAATGTGCGTACCATTCCTCGCAGCCGTGGCCGTTTCCGGCTTCGCTGATGGTCGGCTTCACGGCCGAAGCGCTCGATCCGACCATCCGGCTCGGCGGCGAGCTCGCCGAAGCGCGCTGGTTCACCGCCGACGACATCGTGCGCGGGATCGCCGAACGCACGTTCGCGCCGTCGCCGCCGCTGTCCGTTTCGTTCCGCCTGATCGAGCACTGGCTGCGCAAGGAGGCCGGCGTCGAATTGCGCGCGCTGGTCGACGGCGCGCGCTGAGCACGAGGCGATCGATGCGTGCGGCCGCGCGCTGAGGCTACAATCGCGCGACCCGGCAACGGATCCAGGCATGGCAGAAACACTGTTGGCGATCGTGCTCGTGCTGACGGCTTCGCGCGCGTTGCCCGAGCTCGCGCGCCTGCGCGATTTTTCCTGGCTCCGGGTCTGGCTCGCCCGCTGGCAGGGCGACGGCGCCGAGCCGGCGCGTCCGGTGCTGTTGCTGCCGGCGCTCCTGTTCGCGCTGTGCGCGCTGATCCAGGCCGCGCTCGACCACGTGCTGTTCGGCCTGCCGCTGTTCGCGTTCGCGCTGATCGTGCTGTTCTTCTGCTGGGGGCCGCGCGAGCTCGACGCGGACATCGAGGGCGTGCTCAAGGCGCCGGATCGCGATCAGCGCCTCGCCGCCGCGCAGGCGCTGCGGCCGGATCCTGCGGATCGGCCCCTGCCGCTCGAATCCACCGCGCTGGTCGAAGCGGCGTTCCTGTCTGCTCTGTCGCGCTGGTTCGGTGTCGTGTTCTGGTTCGTCGTGCTGGGCCCCGCGGGCGCGCTCGGCTACCGCATGATCCAGCTCATCGCGCGCAACGACGCGTTCGCCGAGGGTCTCGATGCGCGCCAGCACGACCTGCTCGAGCGCACCGCGCGAATCCTCGACTGGGCGCCCGCGCATCTGATCGCGCTGACGCTCGCGCTCGTCTCCGACTTCGACGCGGTAATTCGTACGTGGCGCCAGTACCATGCCGCGCACGGGCAGGGTTATTTCACGCTCGATCTCGGCTTCCTCGGCGCGCTGGCGCGGGCCGGCGTCGACGCCGACGTCGTCGCCGGCGACGGCTACGCGACCGACGTCGGCGATCCGATCAACGAGCTCGGCGACGCGCATCGCGTGCTGCGCCGCATTCTGCTCGCGTGGCTCGCGATCCTCGCGCTGATGGTCGTGGCAGGCTGGGCGACCTGAGCGCTCATTGTCGCTGCCGCGGCGCATCGCGCAGCTCAGCCTGCCGACGCTGCAGGAATCGGCGGATCGCCTCGTCGCGCTCGAGCCCGATCGCGATCTCGTAGGCGCGCCGCGCCTCTTCGTGCGCGTGCGTTCTCGCCAGCAGCTCCGCGCGCGCGGCCCAGTACGGTTGATAGTCGCCGAGCCGCTCGTCGTCGCGCTCGTCCGGCATCGCTGCGAGCGCAGCATCGGCGCCGTCGCGCTCGGCGATCGCCAGAGCGCGATTGATCGCGACGACGGGTGAGCCAGTCGTGGCGAACAGCGCGTCGTAGAGCTCCACGACGTCGGCCCAGTTCGCTCGACCGGTGCGCCGGCGGTGCACGTGTGCGGACTGCAGCGCCGCTTCGAGCTGATAGCGGCCGGTGGCTTCGAGCGTGCTCGCGCGCCGCAGCAGCGCCTCGGCTTCTTCGATCATCGCAATGTCCCACAGCGTCGGATCCTGATCCGCGAGCGGAACGAATTCGCCGTCAAAGACGGAGGGGAGGTCGTCCCACCCTTCGAAGAACCGGCCGAGTTCGGACGAGAGGCGCTCCATCGTGGCGAGGGGATCCC
>DAISJF010000209.1:0-4510 GCA_036821625.1 Rhodanobacteraceae bacterium | reverse complement strand
GACGAGGCCGACGCCGGCGATCTGCGAGATCTTCTGCGCGATGATGCTGTCGGCGTAGTCGTTGACATCGCGCAGCGGACGCGAGTCGCTGGTCAGCATCAAGGTCAGGATCGGCGCGTCGGCCGGATTGACCTTGTTGTAGACCGGCGGATACGGAAGGTTGTTCGGCAGCGTGCCGCGCGCGGCGTTGATCGCGGACTGCACGTCCTGGCCGGCCGCATCGATGTCGCGGTCCATGTCGAACTGGATCACGATCGTCGACAGCCCGGCCGACGAATCCGAGCTCATCATCGCGACGCCGGAGATCTGGCCGAACTGACGCTCGAGCGGCGTCGTCACCAGCGCGGCCATCGTCGACGCGCTGGCGCCGGGATATTGCGTCGTGACGACGAGGCTCGGTGCATCGATGTCGGGCAGCGCGGACACCGGCAGCCCGCGAAACCCGATCATGCCGAGCAGCAGCAGCGCGACCATCAGGAGCGAGGTCGCGATCGGGCGGTTGATGAAGAGGGTGGAGAAGCTCATGGCGAGCGACGGCGCTAGTTCTTTTTTGAGAACCGGTAGCCGGTAACCGGTAGCCGGTAGCCGGCGAGCAGCGCGGCGCTTTCCGGCTTCCGGCTGGCGGGTTCCGGTTTCCGTCCTTTACGCATCAGCCACCACCGCCGCGCCGCCGTCCACCACTGCGCTGCGGCTGCTGCGGATTCTGATCTTTCAGCTTCGCAAGCTCCGCGTCGCTCGTCGGCGGTGCCGCCTGGCCTGGTGCCAGCGCCTGCACCTTGCTGCCGGGCTTGAGGCGGAACTGGCCTTCGGTGACGACCTTGTCGCCGGCGGCGAGCCCGGACGTCACGAGGATGGTGCTGGCGCCGGCTTCGTCGCCGAGCTGGAGCGGCTTCATCGCGACCGTGTTGTCGGCCTGCACGACGTAGGCATAGCTCCCGTCCGGGCCGCGCTGCACTGCGGTCGCCGGCACGACGAGGCCGCCTTTGACGGTCTTGACTTCGACGCGCACGTTGACGAACTGCCCGGGCCAGAGTCCGTTGGCCTCGTTGGCGAATTCCGACTTGAGCTTGAACGTGCCGGTGGTCGTGTCGATCTGGTTGTCGACGACCTTGAGCTCGCCGTCGGCGATCGGGTGGCTGTCGTTGCGGTCGAGCGCGGTGACCTTGAGCGGATCGGCCGCGCCGGTGCCGCGCACTTCGCCGAGATTCTGCTCGGGCAGGTTGAAGATCACGTTGATCGGATGGATCTGGGTCAGCACGACGATGCCGCTGCCGGCATTGGCGGTGACGAGATTGCCGACATCGACCTGGCGGATGCCGGCGATGCCGTCGATCGGCGCCGTGATGCGCGTGTAGCCGAGCTGCGTCTTCGCGCTCGAGATCGCGGCGTCGTCGGCGGCGACCAGCGCTTCCTGCTGGCGCACGAGCTGGCGCTGGTTCTCCAGATCCTGCGCGGCGACGAAATGCTGCTTGATCAGGTCCTCGTAGCGCGCGAGTGTCGAGCGCGACGCGGAAAGCTGTGCCTCGTCCTGCTTCTTCTTGGCCGCCGCCTGGTCGAGCGCGGCCTGGAACGTGCGCGGATCGATCTGCGCGATCAGATCGCCAGTCTTGACCTCCTGGCCTTCCTTGAAATTGATCGACTGGATCTGGCCGCTGATCTGTGCGTTGACGGTCACGGTGTTGAGCGCCTGCACGGTGCCGAGCGCGTCGAGATAGATCGGCACATCCTTCTGCTCGACCGGAACGACGGTGACCGGGACGGGCGCATCGTTCGCGCCGGCGCCGCGCTGAGCGGCGCCTTCGCGCTGCGACAGGAGTCGCCAGCCGATCACGCCCACCAGCACGATCGCGACCGCGATCAGCGCCCACTTCCAACGCGTCATGGTTCCGTCTCCTCGTCGATTCCATGCACCGACGCGTGCGGCACCCGCGCATCCGCCGGCGCAGAAAGAAGGCTAGCAGCGGTGTACGCAGGATGACGTGCATGGCGAGTAAACGCGTCTTTACATAGGCATTCTTCAGCTCGCTCCGGCCTTGGATTTCGAGCGGGGAGCTGCATATGAAAGGCTCCGTCCGTTCCGCCTGTCCTCTTGGCCGACGCATTGGAACCTGGCGTCCCGGGCGCTGCGTTACGCTGCGAAGCGACGTCCGGAAGGTCGGAAGCCCGAGTCGGTTCGACGCGCCTTCCCATAGAGTCCGAGGAGGTTTTCATGGATACCGTCTGCGCGATTCCCGGCGCGGCGCTCGCCGTCGACCGTTCCCACGTGCCCGATCCGGCGCTCGACATCCGGCCCGCCGACGGCGCAACCGAATCGACGGCCGTGCTCGCGGGCGGCTGCTTCTGGTGCACCGAGGCGGTGTTCCGCGAGCTCGCCGGCGTGCTCGAAGTAACGTCCGGCTATTCCGGCGGCAGCGAGTCGACGGCGGACTACAACGCGGTCTGCAGCGGCGCGACCGATCATGCCGAGGCGATCCGTATCCGGTTCGATCCGCGACGGACCAGCTACGGCCAGCTGCTGAAGGTGTTCTTCGCCGTCGCGCATGATCCGACGCAGGTCAATCGCCAGGGCAACGATCGTGGACGCCAGTACCGCTCCGCCGTGTTCTACGCCAACGACGCGCAGCGCGAAGTCGCCGAGGCGTATATCCGCCAGCTCAACGACGCCAAAGTGTTCACGGCGCCGATCGCGACCGAGGTCGTGCCGCTCGATGCGTTCTACGATGCCGAGCGCTATCACCAGAACTACGCCGCGCTGCATCCGGAGCAGGCGTATATCGCGTATGTCGCGCAGCCAAAAGTAGAAAAGCTGCGCAAGGATTTCTCGCAGCGTCTCAAGGACGCGTGAGGTGCCCCCTCTCCCGCTTGCGGGAGAGGGCTGGGGTGAGGGTTCTTTTTGGTTCGACCGAACCCAGTGCCGCCCTCATCCGCCTCCGGCACCTTCTCCCGCAAGCGGGAGAAGGGAGAGATTCGATCCTCCGCTTCAAGGAGATCCACCATGACGTCCGACGCCTCTTCAACAGAAACCCAGCGCAAATCCGCCTCCGGCTACGACCTCGGCCCCCTCACCGCGGCCGAGCGCGATCGCCTTGCCGCACGCCTCGATCCCGAAGAGCGCCGCGTGCTGCTCGATCACGGCACCGAGCGGCCGTTCTGCGGCACGTTGCTGCACAACCACGAGGCGGGCGCCTATGTGTGCCGGCTTTGCGGGTTGCCGCTGTTCCGTTCGGGCAGCAAATTCGAATCCGGCACCGGCTGGCCGAGCTTCTTCGCGCCGTTCGATCCGGAGCACGTGCGCGAGATCCGCGACGCGAGCCACGGCATGGTGCGCACCGAGATCCGCTGCGCGCGCTGCGACAGCCATCTCGGTCACGTCTTTCCGGACGGTCCGCCGCCGTCCGGGAATCGCTACTGCATGAACTCGGTGGCGCTGGAATTCACAGCCGGAGCGGCGCCCGGCGAAAAATCCGCCTGAGAATCAGCGGCGGGTAAAAGCCGAGAAATGCGTTTCAGAAACCGCCGCGGGCGCTGATGCTGCGCCGCCGCAAAGCGGTCGATCCGGACTGGAACAGGGACCGTGAGAGCCAAGCTCGAAGCGGATCCTGGCATTTGCTGCGCTGCAGTTTGCCTATTCTTGCGCCCCGGGCCAATCTTGAGCGGGAATAATTCCCGACCTCGCACGCCCGGCTCGCAACGGGGCGCGCCGCAGGGTCCCACGCTGAGGGCTATTCATGGGCGACTCCTCGATAGTCGTGAGGCACGCGTCCCGCATCATCCGCGCCGTGCGCGGGGAACAGCGGACGTCGGTCGCCCCGCACGTGGCGAAGTCGTGGAATCGATGTCTTACCCAATACGGCATGGAGCCGAACGGCGCACGCGCGACGGCCGTGCTCGAAGCCAACCAGCTGCGCGAGCGCCAGCAGAAGCTCGGTGAGCTGCTCGGCGTCGCTCGCGCCGAGATGGAAAGCCTGTACGACCAGATCGCGGGCTCGGGCTATGCGGTGATCCTCGCCGATGCCGACGCCACGATCCTCTCGACGATCACCGATCCGACCCTCAAGCGCGAATTCCGCCACGCCGGCCTCTGGCACGGCGCGCTCTGGGACGAACCGCATGAAGGCACCAATGGCCTCGGCACCTGCGTCGCCGAGCGCCACGCGGTGACGATCCATCGCGACGAGCACTTCATGGGATACAACCTCAACATGTCCTGCTCGGGCGCGCCGATCATCGACGCGCACGGCGGCCTGCTCGGCGTGCTCGATGCGTCGAGCGTCAACTGCAACGACACGCGCGTGATCCAGCGCCACACGATGGCGCTGGTCAGCATGTCGGCGAACCTGATCGCGCGCTGCCATTTCCTGCGCGAGTTCCCGAACGCGTGGATCCTGCGCTTCCACAGCCGCCCCGAATTCGTCGGCCTGCTGCACGAAGCGCTGGTCGCGGTCAGCGGCGAAGGCAGGATTCTCGCGGTCAACGAGAGCGCGCTGACCCAGCTCGGGCATCCGGACCG
>DAISJF010000208.1:0-4528 GCA_036821625.1 Rhodanobacteraceae bacterium | reverse complement strand
CGGCTTGGAGCAGCGCGAGCACGACGAGCGCGCTCGGCGGCGTCGCGTCGGCGATCTTCGCGAGCTCCGTCGCGGCGTCCGCGGCGCGGTGCTGATCGAGCGCGACGAGACCGCGGCCGAACGTCGCGAGCGACGCGGCCGGCAGCGCCGGCGGCGGCCCGAGCCGAACGCGCGCGTCTTTCAGCACGGCGGGCAGTTGCGCGCCGTATGCGGCGAACAGCGCCGCGGCGTCGGCGCCTTCGAGCGTGACGCGATGCGGCGCGTCTGGCCCGGCCGCATCGATCCATGAAAGCTCCAGCGCAAGCCCGCGCGGCGTGCGCTTCAGGTCGCCCGCAAGCAAATCGGAGGCCGATGCCGCGCGCGCGACACTCGGCAACTGGCGCACGAGCGCATCGCCGTGGAGATCCGACGCGGCGCGCGCAAGCGCGTCCTGCACGCGAGTGCGCGTCACGACCGCGAGCGCGGGATCGCTGCGCAGCCACGCCTGCGCGTGGGCGTCGAACGCGCGCGCGATGGCGGCGAGCGCCGCGTCGCCGTCGGGCGCGGTGAACGGCACCACGGCGACGCGCGGCGTCGCCGGAGCGATCGGAGCGATCATCTCGCGCAGCGGCAGCGGATGGCGCCAGAAATACGTGCCAGCTCCTGCGATCGCGACCGCGATCAGCGCCGCCACGAACACGAGGCGCCGGTTCAGCGGCGGCCGCGGCACGCGTTTCGTTTCCAGCGCGCGCAGCGCGTCCTTCGCGCTCTGGAACCGGTGCGCCACAGACACCTTCAGCAAGCGGTCGCTGAACGCGTGCAGCCAGCGCGGCAGATCGGGCCGCGCCTTCGCGAGCGACGGCGGCGGGCGCACGATGCGCTGGATCACGGTCTCGGCCGGCGTGCCGCCGGCGAACGGCAGCGCGCCGGTCAGCATCTCGTAGAGGATCAGTCCCGCCGTGTAGAGATCGCTGCGCGCATCGGCGGTTTCGCCGCGCGCCTGTTCCGGCGACAGATACTCGGGCGTGCCGACGATGATGCCGCTCTGCGTCACACCCGTGGCGCCGAGGCTGCGTGCGACGCCGAAGTCGGTGATGTACGCATGGCCGCTCCGGTCGAGCAGCACGTTGGCCGGCTTCAGGTCGCGGTGGATCACGCCGCGCTGGTGCGCCGCCGCGAGGCCGTCGAGCAGGCCGCGCGTGATCGCGAGCGCGCCGTCGAGCGGGATCTTGCCGATGCGGTCGCGATAGCCTTCCAGCGACTCGCCGTCGATGAAATCCATGCTGATGAACCAGCGGCCGTCGTGCTCGGCGATGTCGTGGATGCGCACGACGTGCGGGCTCGACACCTGGCGCGCGAGCAGGAGCTCGCTGCGAAAGCGCTCGAACGCGCCGGGCCGACGGGCGAGCTCCGGGCGCAGCAGCTTCAGCGCGACGTCGATGTCGAGCGACAGATCGCGGGCCCGATAGACCACGCCCATGCCGCCCACGCCGAGCAGGGATTCGATGCGGAAGCGGGCGCCGAGCAGGTCGCCGGGGCGCAGCTCACTGCTGGAGATCTGGCCCGTCAGCGTCGCGCCGGACGACGTGGCCGGCCCCTGCACGGCGGCATCGTGGGTCATGGGCGCACGATAGCGCGTAAGCCCCGGATCGGACAGCCGGAATGGTCGCGGTTCGGGAGCGCCGTGAGGCGCCTCGTGCTTTCGGATCAATCCGTCGGTGGGCGCGCCTGCGGTCGCAGGTCGTTCCAAAGCGGAGCACGCAATCCCGCGTCGGCGGCCGAGCGCACGACCTCCGCGACGTCGCTTTCGAGCCGCGCCGCCTCGAACGCCGCCGCCGCGTGCCGGGCGACATTCTCGATGAGCTCCAGATCAAGCTCGGTGACGGGCGGCCCCGGCTTGCGGCTGTCCGCGTAGATCGCGCCGATCGATCGGCCCGACAGCCGCAGCGGCACGCAGACGAGACCGCGAATGCCGCCCAGGCGCACGCTCGGCCGCGCGCCGAGCCAGGGCGATTCGGCCGCGTCGCAGCAGACGACGCTGGTGCCTTCGGCAAGCGCGCGCTCGACCGCGGCGGCGCTGCCGGCGAAATGCGTGTTCGCGATGTCCTTCTCGGCGAAGCCGCGGCTCGCGCGCACGCGCAACGCGTTATCGCCGTCCGAATACAGAACGAAGCCGCGCTCCAGACCCGAAAGCTCCAGCACGACATCGAGCGTCTGCGGAATCAGCGCGCGGATGCCGATGTTCGGCATGAGCTGCTGCGACATCGCGCGCGACGTGGCGCGGCGTGCGGCGCCTTCGGCGCGGTGGCGCTCGGCGGCGGCCGGGTCGAGCAGCTCGAACCAGCAGTAGACGTCGCCGATCGAGAACCAGGCGGACTTTTCGAAATCCGCGCGCACCGCGAGATGCCCGTCGACGCGCAAGCCGTTCTTGCTGCCCGTGTCGCGCAGCGACCAGCTGCCGCCCTTGCTGGTGAGCTCTGCGTGGAACCGCGAGATCGACCAGTGATCGACGCGCACTTCGCACTCGTTGCTGCGACCGATGCGGTAGAGCTGGTCGTCCTCGAGCAAGCGGACGAGTGCCGCGGCGTCGGGCACGTAGGCGTTGAAGCGGGCTGGCATGACGGCTAGCGGTTCGGGGCTGCGCCCTGCTGAAGTTGCATGCTGAACTTCAGGGTCTGAGCCAGTTCGTCCATTCCGCCGGCGTCGTTCACCACCGAGTGATCGGCGGACCAGACGTTCGCGATATCCGAGCCGGCGTTGAGATGGATGAGGTCGATCAGGTTGTCGAGCGCCGCCAAAGCGCCGGTCAGGTCGATCAGCAGCAACGCGTTGACCTGCGCGAGCAGGTCGAGCAGGTCCAGACGCAATCCGTCCGACAGAATCGAAGCGAGAATGCGTGTGTCGAGCTCGAGGATCTTCTCCAGCGACACCGATTCCGCGGCAAGCAAACCAGAGTTGCTGCGCGGGTCGCTGGCGACGACAAACTGGGAGAACTCTCCCCCGCGGCCGCGTACGCGCACGCTGCCGGGCATGACATCGGTCGAGACGTCGTGGAAGTTGTCGCCGATCTGCGCCTTGAACAGCCGGTACGGGCTGCGGTCGGCGTAGACGAGATCGTGTGTGTGGACGTCGAACTGGTACGTGTTCACGAATGAAAAGGTGCCGCCGCCGGTCACGTCGCCGTTGTCGAAGCCGCTCGAGAAGAGCCACGGCAGAACGACCGGCTCGACCGTGATCATGACCGGGAACGCCGGGTCCACCGTCGGACAGATCGGGGTGCCGAGCGGCGGCGGCAACAGGCTGTAGCAGTTGGAGTTTCCGTACTGGTCGACCGCGAGGCGCGGGTCGATGTCGTCGGGATTGATCAGCTCCGCGGTCAGGTTGAGGGCCCGGGGCGAGAGATGCTGCGGCGTATCGAACACGATCGTGACATCGGCGTCGTATGTCACACCATTACTGCCGGTGAGCGAAATGGTCGCGTATGCGGTATCGCCCTGCACGGTGACCACGACCTGCGCGGACGCAGCCGTGGCCAGCGCGAGGCACAGAATGCCCGCGAGAGCGATCCCCGACCTGCGTAGCCAGCTCACTTTCATCCAATCCCCCGAGTTCGCGCGCTTCCTGCGCAGCACGAACCATGCCGCCGTGCACAGAGGGTCGTGCGGCGTGTGTTTGCGAAATGTGAACACGCTCCGGTTTGAGGGATTTTCCCAGGGCGGCCTGGGGCCATCGCCCCATTGCATTGGGCCGGAGCCGCAGGTTCGCCGAGCTGAACACGAGCGTCGGGACGACGCGGTGACCGCGGCCGCGTTCGGTGCTAGCGTGACGGCTCGACGAAGACTCTCGTGGGCCTGCGATGGTCATACCCGCAGCGCTGGCGGCGCTGATCCTGGCAGCGGACCCGGGGCATGGGGCCGCGCGGCCGCTGGCGCTGTCGTCCGAGCCGCTCGATCAGCCGGATCCTGCGCGGATCCGCGAAATCGAGTCGGTCCTCGAGCGGCGCAGCGCCGAGCTGGCAATCGAAGCCAGTGTCGCGGTCGATCCCGATGCGACGACGGACCTGATTTGGCCGCTGGAGCCCGCGACGGGCTTCGCGCCGTACGGCTACTACGGCACGGGCTACTTCGTCGATCACGATCCGCGCTTTCCGAATCTGATCCAGGACTACACCTGCGGCGAGCGGACGTACGATCTGACCTCCGGCTACAACCATGCCGGCACCGACTACTACCTGTGGCCGTATCCGTGGCTGATGATGGACGAGGAGCTCATCCGCATCATCGCCGCGGCGCCCGGCACGATCATCGAAAAGATCGACGGCAACTTCGACCGTGACTGCGCGATCGCCGGCAACGGCGGCTTCAATGCCGTGTTCGTGCAGCAGGATGACGGCCTGACCGCCTGGTACCTGCACATGAAGACCGGCTCGCTGACCGGAAAAGCGGTCGGCGCGCGCGTCGCGGCGGGAGAGTTTCTCGGTCTGGTCGGGAGCTCGGGACCGTCGAGTCTCCCGCACCTCCACTTCGAGCTGCACGATGCGGCGGGCAAT
>DAISJF010000207.1:0-4530 GCA_036821625.1 Rhodanobacteraceae bacterium | reverse complement strand
GGTTTGTCGAGATCGAGATGCGAGTGCGGCACGGGTCGCGCGGCTTGGAATACTGCGTAATGGTAGCGGAAGCGCGATGGTCGCGAGCCGCTCGCGCGCTGCCGGCGCGGTTCTCGTCGCGAACGCTCGGCGTTTGTCGCTCCGAGGACTACCATGGACGTTCCGGAACCGAGGGGAGGCTCCGCAGATGAACACACCGGCTCCGAATGCGCCGGCGCCCGTCGCCGCGGCGCGGTTTTCGCAGCTGCGCAGTCTCATCGTCGTATTGTTCGTCAACGCCGTCCCGCTGATCGGCGTGCTGCGCTACGACTGGTCGGCGATCAACGTGCTGGTGCTGTACTGGTTCGAGAACGTCCTGATCGTCGCCTTCACCTGCGTCCGCCTCGCCGTGCACCGGCGTCTGACGCGCAAGAAGGGCTACTGGCGCAAGAGCCAGCTCGGTTTCGAAGTCAACGACCGGCCGGTGCAGGCGGGCCTGCTCGGCGAGTACGCGACCGGTGCGTTTTTCTTCACCGCCGTGCACGGCGTCTTCGTCGGTGCGCTCGCGCTGATCCTGCACGAGAACTTTCCGGATCAGCCGATGTGGCAGTTTTCGGCCGAGCAGCTCCTGCGCGGCATGCTCGCGATCACCGCCATGCTCGGCATCGAGCTCGCGATGGACCTCACGCATATCCGCGGGCAGACCTTTGCCGCGATGAGGAGCTACGTCGAAGGTCGCCTGGGCCGCATCTTCGTGCTGCACCTCACCATCATCATCGGCATGTTCGCGATGGCGATGACCGAATCGCCGATGGGCATCCTTTACGCGCTGATCGCGCTGAAGACGCTGGCCGATCTCGGCGGCATCGCCTCGCGAAGCCCGCGCCCCGAAGCCGCGGCATCCGCGCCGGCGCCGGCATGGACGATGAAACTCGCCGACCGGCTCGGCAAGGACAAGGGTGGTGCGGCGGGCTTCCTGAAGAAACAGAAGGCCGATCTCGATCAGGCGCAGCGCAGCGCGACCGAGGACGAGGAATCGATGCCGGCGCCGCCGCGCTGACGGCGCGTGCGGATAATTTGGGCACAATAGCGCGATGGACCGCTACGAACGCATCCTGACCCTGCACCGGCTGCTCAAGGGCGCGCGTTATCCGGTCTCGCTGCAGCATCTCAAGGACGAGCTCGGCTGCTCGCGCGCGACGCTGTACCGCGACATCGCGTTCCTGCGCGACGCGCTCGGCGCGCCGATCGAGAGCGGCGAGGGCGACGAGGCTTCGGTCCGCTACGCGGCCGACGAGGCCGAGCGTTTCGAGCTGCCGGGGCTCTGGCTGACCAGCGAAGAGCTCGCCGCGCTGCTCGCGCTGAACGAGCTGCTCGGCCGCTCCGATCCCGGCGTGCTCGCCGGCGCTCTGGCGCCGTTCCGCGCGCGCATCGAGCGGCTCCTGTCCGATCACGCGAGCGGACGCGCGCTGCCGATCGAGCGCATCCGCGTGATTTCGAGCGGCGCGCGCAAGCTCGATCAGGCCGCATTCCGCGCCGTTGCGAGCGCGCTGCTCAATCGGCAGCGCCTCAAGTTCCGTTATCGCGCGCGCTCGACCGACGCGCAGACCGAGCGCATCGTCTCGCCGCAGCGGCTCGCGCACTACCGCGACAACTGGTATCTCGATGCGTGGGATCACGCGCGCGACGCGCTGCGCAGCTTCGCGCTCGACCGCATCCGCGATCCGGAGCTGCTCGAGGAAAGCGCTCTCGATCGCGACACGAGCGAGCTCGACGCGCATCTCGCCTCGAGCTACGGCATTTTTTCCGGACAGCCCAAGGCGTGGGCGACGATCCGCTTTTCCTCGCACGCGGCGCGCTGGGTGGCCGACGAGCACTGGCATTCTCAGCAGCAGGGCACGTGGCTGTCGGACGGACGCTACGAGCTCAAGGTGCCGTATTCGAATTCGCGCGAGCTTCTGATGGACGTATTGAAATACGGTCCGGACGCCGAGATCGTCGCGCCGGTGCCGCTGCGCGAGGAGATGAAGATCATGCTGCAGCTCGCGCTCGGCGCGTACCAGGAGCTGCGATGAACGACACGCCGGCGCCGCCGACCGTCTCGCTGGTGCTCGGTTCCGGCGGCGCGCGCGGCTACGCGCACATCGGCGTGATCGAGGAGCTCGAGGCGCGCGGTTTCGCGATCCGCTCGATTGCCGGCAGCTCGATGGGCGCGCTGATCGGCGGCATCCATGCGGCCGGCAAGCTCAAGACCTACACCGAATGGGTGCGGCCGCTGCAGCGCCTCGACGTGCTGCGTCTGCTCGACTGGACGATCTCGGGCGGCGGTTTCATCAAGGGCGATCGGATCATCGGCGTGCTCAAGAATCTGATCGGCGAGGTCAACATCGAGGACCTGCCGATTTCGTACACGGCGGTGGCAGTCGATATCGACGTGCAGCGCGAGGTCTGGTTCTCGCGCGGGCGGCTGTTCGACGCGATCCGCGCTTCGATCGCGATCCCGACGATCTTCCGGCCGCACCATCACGACGGGCGCCTGCTGGTCGACGGCGGTCTGCTCAATCCGCTGCCGGTCTCGCCGACGCTGCGCGATCTGACCGACGCCACCATCGCGGTCGACATCAACGCGCCCGCGGAGCCGCTGCCGGGCGCATCGCCCAACGATGCGAACGCGGATCGCGGCGCGGCCGGACAAGCCTCGCCGGAGATGCTGCCGAACGGCGCCAAGCCCGCGCCCATCGACGTGCAGCGCGCGGGCTATCGCAAACGCATCGCGGAGTTCATCGAAGGTCTGATGGAAAAGCGCGAACGCAGCGCCGTCGAGAGCGAGCCCGGCGCCTTCGACGTGTTCGCGCGCTCGCTCGACACGGTGCAGGAGACGATCACACGCCTGCGCCTCGCCGCCGAGCCGCCGGATCTCCTGATCACGATTCCGCGCAACGCCTGCGCGTTCTACGAATTCCATCGCGCCGACGAATTGATCGAGCTCGGCCGCCTGCGCACGCGCGAAGCGCTCTCGCGCTGGCAGGCGCCGATGCCGAGGCGGCGCTGATTGCGCGATCGACGGGGGGCCTTGCTCCGATGTGCCTCACCCGGCCTGCGGCCGGCCTCTCCCGCGAGCGGGAGAGGCGATACGCGAATGCGTTTGATCAGAGCGTGCTGTCGTTGAAAATCGCGGCCACGGATGGCCGCTCGCGGATCGCAAAAATAAACGGCCCGCCTGGGGAAAGGCGGGCCGGGGAATCGCGGTCCCTCTTGGGGAGTGAGGCTGGGGAGTCCTCGTGCGGACCGCAGGCAAAGGCTACGGCGCGCATCTTTCAGGCGGCTTTCGGTGGATACGCGGGAGGCCTTGATTTGTACGGATTTTTGTTAATTTCCGTCAAGGCCGCGGTCACGGGTTGACCGGACATCTGCGATGTCGCCGCGCGCGCGGTGATCAACCGCGCTTCATCGATCCGAAGAATTCGTCGTTGGTCTTCGTGTTCTTCATCTTGTCGAGCATGAATTCCATCGCGGCGAGCTCGTCCATCGGATGCAGGAGCTTGCGCAGGATCCAGATCTTCTGCAGCTGGTCCGGCTCGATCAGCAGTTCCTCGCGGCGCGTGCCCGAGCGGTTGATGTTGATCGACGGATACACGCGCTTCTCGGAAATACGACGGTCAAGGTGCACTTCCATGTTGCCGGTGCCCTTGAATTCTTCGTAGATGACCTCGTCCATCTTCGAGCCGGTGTCGATCAGCGCGGTGGCGATGATCGTGAGCGACCCGCCTTCCTCGACATTGCGCGCGGCGCCGAAGAAACGTTTCGGACGCTGCAGCGCATTCGCGTCGACGCCGCCGGTCAGCACCTTGCCGGAAGACGGCACGACCGTGTTGTAGGCGCGCGCGAGACGCGTGATCGAGTCGAGCAGGATCACGACGTCCTTCTTGTGTTCGACCAGGCGCTTGGCGCGCTCGATCACCATCTCGGCGACCTGCACGTGGCGCACGGCCGGCTCGTCGAACGTCGAGGAAATGACTTCGGCGCGCACGCCGCGCTGCATCTCGGTGACTTCCTCGGGACGCTCGTCGATCAGGAGGATGATCAGATACGCATCCGGATGGTTCTGCACGATCGCCTGCGCGACGTTCTGCAGCATCATCGTCTTGCCGGCTTTCGGCTGCGAGACGATCAGGCCGCGCTGGCCCTTGCCGATCGGCGCGATCAGATCGAGGATGCGGCCGGTGATGTCTTCGGTCGAGCCGTTGCCGCGCTCGAGATGGAACGCCTTGCGCGGGAACAGCGGCGTCAGGTTCTCGAACAGGATCTTGTTCTTCGACGCCTCCGGCGGCTCGCCGTTGATGTGATCGACCTTGAGCAGCGCGAAGTAGCGCTCGCCTTCCTTGGGCGGACGAATGCGGCCGGTGATGTAGTCGCCGGTGCGCAGGTTGAAGCGGCGGATCTGCGAGGGCGACACGTAGATGTCGTCCGGGCCGGCGAGATAGGACTCGTCCGGTCCGCGCAGGAAGCCGAAGCCGTCCTGCAGGATCTCGAGCACGCCTTCGCCGTAGA
>DAISJF010000206.1:0-4534 GCA_036821625.1 Rhodanobacteraceae bacterium | reverse complement strand
CTGGCACTTCGACTACACCGATCGCTACGAAAATTCGGAGACGCGCGATCTCAATTTGGCAGCCGGACAGACCGCGAAATTCGACGTGCCAGTCGACTGGGGCAACTACCGCATCGAAATCGCCGATCCCGCAACCGGGCTCACCACGAAGCTGCCCTTCTTCGCCGGCTGGAGCTGGAACGACGAGAACCGCGGCAAGGAAGCGCGGCCCGACAAGGTCAAGCTCGCGCTCGACAAGCCGACCTATCGCGCCGGCGATACGCTCAAGGTGACCGTGACGCCGCCGCAGGGCGGCCCGGGCGTGCTGCTGGTCGAATCCGATCGTCTGCTCTACACGCGCAACATCGATGCGAAGCCGGGCTCGGTCTTCGAGATTCCGGTCACGAAAGACTGGGAGCGCCACGACGTCTACGTGACCGCGCTCGTGTTCCGCGGCGGCTCGGCCGTCGAGAAGATCACGCCCGCACGCGCCGTCGGCGAGGCATTCGTGCCGATCGATCGCAGCGATCGCAAGATCGACGTCGCGATCGAAGCGCCGCGGCAGATGAAGCCCGAGACCGATCTGCCGGTGACGGTGAAAGCGCCGGCGCTCGCCGGCAAGAAAGCCTTTGTCACCGTTTCCGCGGTCGACGTCGGCATCCTCAACATCACGCGCTTCGCGCGGCCGGACGCGGACGCCTGGTTCTTCGCGCAGCGGGCGCTGGGCGTCGATGCGTACGATCTCTACGGTCGCGTCATCGAAAGCTTCGACGGCAACACGGCGAAGCTGCGCTACGGCGGCGACATGGCGCTCGCCGCGCTGCCGCAGGCGAGACGGCCGACCGCGAAGGTGCTGACGGTCGATCTGTTCTCGGGCGCCGTCGCGCTCGATCCGAAAGGCGAAGCGAAGATCGCGCTCAAGGTGCCGGACTTCAACGGCACAGTGCGCGTCACGGCTCTCGTGTTCGGCGAGGACCGCTACGGCGGCACCGACGCCGAGACGATCGTGCGCGCGCCGCTGGTCGCCGAGATTTCGACGCCGCGCGTAATGGCGCCCGGCGACGCCGCGCAGCTGACGCTCGATCTGCAGAACTTCTCCGGCAGCGAGCGCGAGTTCAGCGTCAAGATCGCGACCGACAAGCCGCTCGCCGTCGCGCAGGGCGCGCGCAAGATCAAGCTCGCCGACAACGCAAAGACGACGCTCAATTTCCCGCTGACGGCACAGGAAGGCTACGGCGTCGGCAAGATCGAGGTCATCGCGCAATCCGGCGAGGTCAAGATCGACCGCCACTTCGAGCTTGCCGTGCGCGCGCCCTGGCCCGCCGTGCTGCGCTCGGCGCCGCGCTCGCTGGACAAGCTCGACCCGATCGCGATCGGGACCGAAGCGATCGATGGATTGCTCGCCGACTCCGTCAATGCGCGGCTCACCGTATCGAGCCTGCCGCCGCTGCCGTTCGCGACGGCGCTCAAGGATCTGCTCAAGTATCCGTACGGCTGCGTCGAGCAGACGACCAGCAAGGGCTTCGGCTCGCTGCTGCTCGACGAGAAGACCGCGGCGAACCTGCACGTCGAAGGCCTGCCGCCGGACCAGCGCAAGGCGCGTGTCGAAGGCGCGATCGGGCGCATCGCTTCGATGCAGATTCCGTCCGGGCATTTCTCGATGTGGGGCGGCGACAGCTACGTCAACGAGATGCTGACGCCGTACGTGGTCGAGTTCCTCGAGGACGCGCGCGACGAAGGCTTCAACGTGCCCGACGACATGCTGCAGAAGGCGCTGAAGCGGCTCAACGACGACCTGCTCTCGGGCGGCCATCCGTACTACGGCTACGAGCACAGCGATCACCTGCGCTTCGCCGACGAGGTCTATTCGGGGTACGTGCTCGCGCGCGTGAATCGCGCGCCGCTCGGCACGTTGCGCGCGCTCTACGACAACGACCGCCCGAAATCGCTGACGGCGCTGCCGCTCGTGCACCTCGGCGTCGCGCTGAAGCTGATGGGCGATCAGCCGCGCGCGGAGAAGGCCGTGGCCGAAGCGTTCGCGAAGAAGGTCGAGCGCCCGTGGTATCTCGGGGACTACGGCTCGGACCTGCGCGACACGGCGCTGATGATCGCGCTGACGCACCGCTACGGGCTGAACAAGCCGGAATACGACGGCCGCGTGTTCCAGCTGATGGGCGCGATCGGCACGAAGGAGCACGAAGCCGGCGACGCGCAGCGCCGCTTCGGCTATCGCTGGGCGTACCTCTCGACGCAGGAACAGATCGCGATCGCGCGACTCGGCAAGACGCTGATCAAGGACGGCGACACCGTCGTCGCGGGCACGCTGTCGATCGGTAGCGCGTCGAATCCGATCAGCCCGGATCGCCTGTGGAGCCGCGAGTTCACCGGCGCCGACGTGCGCGCCGGCGTGCGCTTCCTGCCGCAGGGAGATCTGCCGCTCTACGTGACCACGGACATCGCCGGTATCCCGAAAACCGCGCCGGCGCCGGACGATCACTACGTCTCGATCGAGCGCCGCTTCTACACGCTCGACGGCAAGCCGTGGGAGCCCGCGCCGCTTAAGGAAGGCGACAGCCTGATCGTCGGCATCAGGCTCGAAGCACGCGACTCGATGCCCGACGCGTTGCTCGCAGATCTTTTGCCGGGCGGTCTCGAGATCGAGAACTTCAACCTGACCGACGCAAAGCAGTGGGCCGACGTCGTCGTCGACGGCATCACGATCACCGATCGCGCGGAGGCGGCCGACGTGCGTCACGAGGAATTCCGCGACGATCGCTACGTCGCGGCGCTCAAGCTCGACGAGGGCCAGGAGGCGCACGTGTTCTATCTCGTGCGCGCCGTGTCGCCCGGCACCTATCGCGTGCCGCCTCCGCTGGTCGAGGATATGTATCGGCCGGAGGTGCGCGGTGTCGGCAAGAGCACGCCGGGGACTATCAAGGTCGTGGAACCCTGAATCGAACGGTGGACTCGATGCGCGCGTCGCCCTGGAGTGCGATTCCCTCGACTCCACCGTTCGTCCTGGCGGACGATCAAGGTGCCATCGACCGGTTCAATGCGCGCTGCAGTGAAACTGACCGCATCGAGCTGGCGGCGCTCCCGGAACCCTTCATAGGTCCGACCGATGCCGACCTCGTGCTGCTGAACCTCAATCCGGGCTGGGACGACGCGGACCCCGCCGTACACTCTCGGCCTGCGGTTTCGGAACTGTTGCGCACGAGCCTCGCTGGCGGCGCGAGCGCGTTCTACTACTTCGACAAAGCGCTTTCGGACACGCCTGGCGCGAAATGGTGGCAAAAGCGGCTGGCACCTCTTGTTCGCGCTGTGGGAAGTCAGCTCGCCACGAGACTGATGGTTATTGAGTGGTTTCCTTACCATTCACGCAAATTCAACGGCAATGTTCCCCGGTTGGAATCACAGGAGTTTTCGTTCGATCTCGCGCGCGCCGCGATCGCGCGCGGTGCGTGGATCCTTTCCATGCGCGCCGAACGACGATGGGTGGAAGCTGTTCCAGCGCTGGTTGGTTACGCTCGATACGCGAAGCTCAAGAACCGTCAGAACGTTACTGTTTCGCCGGGTAATTGCGCGCGATTTGATGAATTGGTCCATGCGCTCGACTGACACGACTGCGAAGCATCGTTCCAGGCATCGCTCGGCGCGCCGATACGCCAGACGAGCTGCTGCTGGGTTGCTGTTCCTGGCGCTCTTGTTTGCGCTCGACCGCCTTTTCCCGCTCCCGCTCCCCGACCCTACGAGCGGCAGCACGGTCGTGCTCGCGCGGGACGGCACGCCGCTGCGCGCATTCCCCGACACCGACGGCGTCTGGCGCTATCCGGTCCAGCCCGAGAATGTCTCGCCGCTCTACATCGAAGCGCTGCTGACCTACGAGGACCGCTGGTTCTACAAACATCCGGGCGTGAATCCATTCGCACTCGCGCGCGCATTCGGTCAGTGGATCGTGCATCGGCGCCTCGTCTCCGGCGGCTCGACGCTGACGATGCAGGTCGCGCGGATTCTCGACGGCACGCCGCACGATGCGGCCGGCAAGATCAAGCAGATCCTGCGCGCGCTGCAGCTCGAAGCGCATTTGTCGAAGCGCGAGATCCTGACGCTGTATCTCGATCGCGCGCCGTTCGGCGGCACGATCGAAGGCGTCGAGGCCGCGTCGTGGGCCTATCTCGGCAAGCCCGCCGCGCGGCTCTCGCGTGCGGAAGCAGCACTGCTCGCGGTGCTGCCGCAGTCGCCGAGCCGGCTGCGTCCGGATCGCAATGCCGATGCAGCACGCGCGGCCCGTGACAAGGTGCTCGACCGCATGGCCGAGCTCGGCGTGTGGTCGCGCGCGGACGTGCACGATGCGCGCATCGAATCGGTGGCGGCGCGCGCGCTGCAGCCGCCGTTGTCGGCGGCGCTCCTGGCCGAGCGTCTGCACGAAGAACATCCAGACGCGCGCCGGATCGCGACGACGATCGATGCCGAGCTGCAACGCGCGCTCGAAGCGCGCGTCAGCGACTATCTCGCGCATCTGCCGGATCGCACGTCGGCCGCACTGCTCGTCGTG
>DAISJF010000205.1:0-4541 GCA_036821625.1 Rhodanobacteraceae bacterium | reverse complement strand
GCTCACCGCATGACGACGATCCGCGCCGCGCGCACCTACGATGCCCAGGCCATCGCCGAGCTTGGCGCGCAGCTCGGATATCCGGCCACGCGCCAGCAGATCGCGACGCGGCTGGCCGGCATCGAAGCCGAGCCGTCGAGCCACGTCCTCGTCGCCGAGGACGCCGGCGGGCGCGTCGTCGGCTGGCTGCACATCGCGGCGCGCGCGCAGCTGACCGAAGAATCGTGCGCGGAAGTGCTGGGTCTCGTCGTCGACGAGTCCGCACGCGGTGCCGGCGTCGGAGCCGCGCTGCTCGAAGCCGCCGAAGCGTGGGCGCGCACGGCCGGGTGCGCCAACGTGCGCGTGCGCAGCCGCGTCGAGCGCGAGCGTGCGCATCGCTTCTACCAGCGCGCGGGCTTCGCGCGGGTCAAGACGCAGGCCGTGCTCGCGAAGACGCTCGAGTGAGCGCCGCAGGACCTCAGTCGAATCCGTCGGCGAATATCCGGTCCGTGATGTCGACTTCGAACGCGCCGATGTCGGCGTTCGCACCGATCGTGCGGGAATAGCCGGGCCCGCGCTGATCGTAGCTCACGGCGGCGTTATCGTTGCCCATGTCGATCGCGGGACTGTCGAACGACAGCGCGTGGGTCTTGGTCGGTCCGCCGTTGTACGCCAGCGGCGAGAGCAACGGGTGGATGTTCTGGATCGTGTCGGGTGGGACTGGAGACCAAGGCTCGTACACGAGATTGTTCGCGCCCGTAAAGGTCCCTCCGGTGCCGGCGATCACGTCATCGGGAAATCCGTTGCTGGAATTCTCGGCGACGATCGTGCTTTCGAGGTCGACGGTGGCCTGGTAGGCGTAGATGCCGTCGCCGTCGAGAAAAAGCGCCGGCGAACCATTGAACGCGATCGTCGAGTTCTCGATCTTCATGTTGGCGTCGAAGAATACGCACACGCCCGCGTGCGTAACGCCCGAATTGCCCGAGATCGTGCTGCTCAGGATCGAGCTGGGATTGCTCGTGGCCACCAGGAGGCCGCATTCCGCCGCGGAATTGCTCGAGACGGTCGAGTTCTCGATCGTTATGGTGCCCGTGCCGTAGAAGCCGCCACCCAGGCTCCCGTAGCTCGGCGCGTACGCGCTGTTCCCGTCGATCGTGCTGTACTTCATCAGCGTGGTGCCGCGGGAGTCGATGCCGCCGCCGGTCGCGCGCGGGCCCGAGGCGAGCGACTTCGACTCGTTGCCGCTGATCACGGCGTGGTTGAGGGTCAGCGTTCCCGGTGTATAGACGCCGCCGCCGCGCGCATACGCCGCGGTGGAGTACGCCTTGCTGCCGTAGACCGAGCTGTACGAGAGCGTGATCGCCGACGTCGCATAGAGCGCGCCGCCCTTGACCCCATAGGCCGAGCTCGTGTCCATCGCCTCGCAGTACTTCACCGTGCTGTTGCTGACATAGAGCGTGCCGGCCGAGAAGGCGCAGCCGCCGCGCGCAGCGCTGAGCTGTGCGCCGGTCTGATATTTGTGGCCGGCCGCGAGCGTGAGATGGTCGATCGTGAGCGTGCCGGCGCCGGTGTGAAACAGGACCTGGTAAGCGCTGTCGCCGCTGATCTCGAGGGAGTTGGATGTCGGCCCCTGCAGCGTCAGCGAAGCCTGCCCGATGCCGATCGCGCCGGTGGTCAGCGTGATGAAGCTGCAACCGGTATTGGTCAAGTCGATGGTCTGCCCGCTCGCGGCGGAAAGCACCGCGTCGCGCAGGCTGCCGGGCCCGCTGTCGTTGCAGTTCGTGACCGGGATCGAACCCGCCGGCAAATCGGGCGCGCGGGCGGGCGTCGCCCCAAGCGCGCCGGAGCCGATTGCAAGCGCGAGCGCGAGCGCGGATGCGACCGGGTTGCGACGGAACAGCGGGCAGTGCAACGTGGACGAACCGCGCATGACGTCTCTCCAGATCGGGCCCGCGGCGCGGGCCTCGTCCGGCGAGCGAGCTCGCTTGCCGGTATCCGGTAGATACGTAGGCCGACGCCGGCGACTGCCAGGCCGGCGGTTCAGCTTATCGGCGCGGTCTCATCCGACGCAGCAGCCGGCCACGCCCGCAGCTCAGCGTTGTCCGCGCGGCCGCGCCGGCACCGTGCGCAGGTACGCCCACAGCGCATCGAGCTCGGTATCGGAGAAGTGTCCCATCGCCTGCCACGGCATGAACGGATCGAGCGCCGAGCCGTCGCGCTTTTTGCCCTCGCGGAAGACGCGATAGAAGTCGTCCTTCGTGTAGTCGCCGATGCCGGTGGCCTTGTCGGGCGTGATATTGGCCGGCTTCGGAAAGTCCGGCGGCACGCCGGGAATCGGACCGCCGGAAAAATGCTGACCGTGGCATCCCGTGCACGCGCGCGCGAGGTATTCACCGAATTCCGCGGTCGGCGCCGCCTCGATGCGCGCCCGGTGCTTGACGTTCTGATCGATCAGCCGCGCCTCGACCATCGGCAGCTGGCCGAACGCGAACAGCGCACGCCCGACCGGGCCGATGTAGCTCGGCGCGAGCTCGCGATCGATCGCGGGCCGCTGCTTGGCATACGCGATCAGGTCGGCCGTGTCGGCATCCGACAGCGCGGAGAAATCGCGGATCGGCATGAACAGTATGGCGCGGCCGTCCGGCTTGACGCCGTGGCGGATCGCGTGTTCCCAGTCCGCGTCGGTGAAGCTCGCGGGAAGTCCGCCCTTGCCGCGAGTGACGTTCGGCGCGGCCATGCGGCCGATCGGCGGCGCCTCCATCACGACCCGGCCGCCGAAATCGTCGGCATGGCAATCGGTGCAGCCGCGCGTGATCGCCAGATGCTCGCCGCGCGCGACGGCGTCGGCATCGGTCGGGATCGAAAGTGCCGCTTCGTCGATGTGCCAGGTGTGGCGCAGCGCGAGCTCGCTGCGGATGAAGACGAAGCCGACGACACCGACCACGGCAACGACGACGGCCAGCAGCACGCGCACCAGGATGCGTCCCATGATGCTCCCCCTCAAGAGCGGCCTGAACGGATCGTACCAAGTTTCCGGCGGGCGGAAACCGGGATCGCAAACGGCAAAGGGCCAATCGCGACAGCAGTGCTTCTGCCGCTCGCGAGGTGCGGCTTGCGTGCTGGCTTACTGGCCCGACCGCTGCTTGAGACCGCTGCGCCACGCATAGACGGCGGCCTGCGTGCGGTCGCTCACGTTCAGCTTGCCGAGCACGTTGCTGACGTGCGTCTTGACGGTCTTCTCGCCGATGCCGAGGCGTTCGGCGATCTGCTGGTTGCTCAGGCCCTCCGCGATGAGCGCAAGCACTTCGCGTTCGCGCTGGCTGAGCGACTCGAGCACCTCGCTGCCCGGCGTCGGACCGCGCCGCAACGCGTCGACGAGGCGCGCCGCGACGCGCGGATGCAGCACCGCCTCGCCGGCGGCGGCCTTGCGCAACGCATCGGCCAGCGCATCGGCGTCGACGTCCTTGAGCAGACACGACAACGCGCCGGCCTGCACCGCCGCGACGATCTGCTGCGCGTCCTCGAACGAAGTCAGCAGCACGACCTGCGTCGACGGACTGACCGCGCGGATGCTGCGCGTCGCTTCGATGCCGCCGCCGGGCATCACGAGATCGACGAGCGCGACGTGCGGATGATGCCTGGTGCAAAGCTCGACGGCGCCGTCCGCGTCCTCGGCTTCGCCGACGATCGCGAGGTCCGGGTGTGTTTCGAGAAATGCGCGGATGCCCTGCCGCACGAGCACGTGATCGTCCGCGATGACGACGCGAATCGGAATGGCTGGCGGGTTCATGCGATCGGTTCTCCAGTGAATGCTCGGATCGGGCGTCCTGCGGCGACGTCGCGCATCCCGCGTCGCGGCGGTCAGGCCGCCTTGTCCGCGACGACGAAGCTGACCGCGACGCGGGTGCCTCGCCCGGCCGGCGCATCGAGCTCGAAGCGACCGCCCGGCAGCGCCTCGGCGCGCTCGCGCATGTTGCCGAGCCCCATGCCGGAAATGTGGTCGACCGCGATGCCGCGGCCATTATCGACGATCGCGAGACGGACCCGATCCGCCTCGCGGCGGAGCGCGATCTCGATCCGCGTCGCGCCGGCGTGGCGCAGGACGTTGGCCAGAGCCTCGTCGACGATGCGCAGCAGCGAGTCCTCGTGCGCGCTAGAGAGCGGCGGCAGATCGTCGAGCGCGAACGCGGGCGCGAGACCGCTCGTATGCGACCACTCGATCGCGCGCGCGCGCACGCGTTCGGTGAACGGCAGCTCGGCGTCGGAGGCGCGCAGCTCGTCGAGAATCTGCGCGAGCTCCTGCTGGATCTGCTGCGTGAGCCGCTGCGCCTGTTCCAGCCGATCCGAACCGGGCGCCTCGCCGATCACGCGCCGCGCGGTGGCGAGCTGCAGGTTCAGCGCGAACGCCTTCTGCTTCACGGTATCGTGCAGATCGCGCGCGAGGCGCTCGCGCTCGGCGAGCGTCGCGAGCTGCGCACGCGAACGCATCAGGCTGCGCAGGTCGAGCGCCATGCGATCGAGCAGCGCTGACAACCCGCCGAGCTCGTCGCGCGAGCGGTCGC
>DAISJF010000204.1:0-4559 GCA_036821625.1 Rhodanobacteraceae bacterium | reverse complement strand
GCGCGCCGCCTTTGCGCGCAGCATCAGGTGCGGAAAGTCCACGTTCCACGGATGCGGCGGCACGTACGGGCATTTGGTCTGGTAGCAGAGGTCGCAGAGATAGCATTGATCGACGACCTTCGCGTAATCGGCCTTCGACACGCCGTCGACTTCCATCGTCGACGAGGCATCGACGAGATCGAACAGCGTCGGGAACGCGTTGCAAAGGCTGACGCAGCGCCGGCAGCCGTGGCAGATCTCGAAGACGCGATGCAATTCCTGATCGATCGCGTCCTGCTCGTAGAACTCGGGGTTCTTCCAGTCGAGCGCGTGGCGCGTCGGTGCGTCGAGACTGCCTTCGCGGAACGCCGTCGTTTCGTTCGCCATTCCGTTCTCGTGTTCTGCTTGCACGCTTTTCCCCTCTCCCGCTTGCGGGAGAGGGCAGGGTGAGGGGGCACTTGAGAGGGCGCCGCGAAAGAACCCTCATCCGGCCCTTCGGGCCTCCTTCTCCCGCAAGCGGGAGAAGGGATGGAGGCTCAGCTGCCGATTTCGCCCAGCGCCTTGGTGAACCGGTTCGCGTGCGAGCGCTCCGCTTTCGCCAGCGTCTCGAACCAGTCGGCGATTTCCTCGAAGCCTTCCTCGCGCGCGGCCTTGGCCATGCCCGGATACATGTCCGTGTATTCGTGCGTCTCGCCCGCGATCGCGGTCTTGAGGTTCGCGGGCGTATTGCCGAACGGGAGGCCAGTGGCCGGATCGCCCACGCTCTCGAGATATTCGAGATGACCGTGCGCGTGGCCGGTCTCGCCTTCGGCAGTCGAGCGGAACACCGCGGCGACGTCGTTGTGGCCTTCGACGTCGGCCTTCTGTGCGAAATAGAGATAGCGGCGGTTCGCCTGCGATTCGCCGGCGAACGCGGCCTTGAGATTCGCTTCCGTGCGGGATCCTTTGAGATTTGCCATGGGACACCTCGTGGCTTGTGGCTGGAGATGAAGGCCGCGCAATCGCGCGGCTTGCGCCCAGCCTAACGCCGGCTCGTGCCCGATAGAAATCGATAGATGCGATGGCTTCGATCGACAGCGCCTATCGACCCGCGAAGCGGCGCCGAGCAGCACGCTCTCCGGCTACCGGCTACCGGCTACCGTTTTTCGCCTTTTCGCCTCGCGACCCCTGACTGCTCGCACGCGACCCGCAAGGACTGTCTCGCCGCCGCAGGCCGAATGCGGATCCAGGAGCTCGCGCGAGAGCGTGAACAGCTCGGCAAGCCTCTTCAGAAACGGCGCCATCGCCGAGCTCTTGCGCCAGACCATCGCGATGCGCCGGCTCGGCGCGTGGCCGCGGAACTCGACCAGATGGATCTCCGAGGACTGCGCGACCGGCGGCTTGACGGACAGCGTCGGCAGCAGCGTGATGCCGACGTTCGCCGCGACCATCTGGCGCAAGGTCTCGAGGCTCGTTGCGCGAAAACCGCTTTTCTCGCCGGCACCCGCGAGCTGGCAGACCTCGAGCGCCTGATCGCGCAGGCAATGGCCTTCCTCGAGCAGCAGCAGGCTTTGATCGGCGAGGTCATCGAGCTTGAGCAGTTTGCGCGCGGCGAGCGGATGCTGCTCCGGCACGGCGAGCAGAAACGGTTCCTCGAACAGGAACTGCTGGTGCAGCTGGTCGTCATGGATCGGCTGCGCAAGCACGCCCGCGTCGAGGCGCCCTTCGCGCAGCTGGCGCAGCACGGTCTCGGTTTTTTCCTCGACGAGCAGCAGCTCGAGGCGCGGGAAGCGCTCGCGAATCCTCGGCACGACGTGGGGCAGGAGATATGGCCCGAGCGTCGGGAAGATGCCGAGGCGCACGGTGCCCGATTCCGGATCCTTCGTGCGGCGTGCGATCTGCCTGATCTGCTCGACCTCGTTCAGCACTTCGCGCGCGCGCTGCACGATTTCGCGGCCGACTTCGGTGAGCAGCACCTTGCGCGGCGTGCGTTCGACGAGCGCGACGCCGAGCTCGTCCTCGAGCTTCCTGATCTGCGTCGACAGCGTCGGCTGGCTGACGAAGCTCGCCTCTGCGGCGCGGCCGAAATGCTTGTGTTCGGCGAGCGCAACCAGATATCGGAGGTCGCGGAGGTTCATCGGGGTTCCAATTGACGTCAGCTATCGAAGCGATCTTAACAATCGATTTGAACAATGGGAAGGGCGGCCCTATCTTGATCGGCGTAGGGCGTCGAGCCCGACCTTTCCGACTTTCCCGTTCATCTCGCACAGGAGCGATTCATGCTGACCGTCGGCGACAAGTTCCCGCAATTCAAGCTCAAGGCGACCGTGGCCATCGACGATCTCGATACCGCGTTCAAGGACATCGAAAACACGACGTACAAGGGCAAATGGACGCTCGTGTTTTTCTACCCGAAAGACTTCACGTTCGTGTGCCCGACCGAGATCAAGGGCTTCGGCGACCTCAACGCGCAGTTCAAGGACCGCGACTGCCAGGTCCTCGCGGCGTCGACGGACAGCGAGTTCGTGCACCTGGCGTGGCGCAGGGATCACAAGGATCTGCGCAACCTGCCGTTTCCGATGCTCGCCGACACGGCGAAGCGTCTGACGACGGCGCTCGGCATCCTGGATGCGGAAGAGGGCGTGGCCAAGCGCGCGACGTTCCTGGTCGATCCGGAAGGCATCATCCGCTTCGCCTACGTCACCGACGGCAGCGTCGGCCGCAATCCGCAGGAAGTCCTGCGCGTGCTCGACGCACTGCAGACCGACGAGCTCTGCCCGTGCAACTGGACCAAGGGCGATGAAGTGTTGAAGGCTGCGTAAGGGCCTGGGGTTGCAAATGCGAGCGCCGACCCTATTGACGGGTTACGGCACTCCGGAGCGACGCAAGGCGGCGCTCCACAGTTCGGACGGCATCGGTCTCCTCCCCTCCCCAACGATGTCGTCCCGGCCGGCGACCCCCGCAGTCGCCGGCCACCTGTACTCGTGCGGCCCCTCCATGGGCCGCAAGGAATAGAGCGGCATCCATGCCGCGGACTTTTAGACAGCTAGAGAAAAAGCCCGGCCTTACGGCCGGGCTCTCCAGAGGAGTTGCCGTATGAATCTCGATGTCATCAAGGCGCGCATTCCCGATTACGCGAAGGATCTGCGCCTCAATCTCGATTCGGTGCTGAGCGAAACCGGCGCGCCGGGTCTTTCTCCCAAACAGATCGCGATCATCGCGCTCGCGAGCGCGATCGCGTCGCGGCACGCGCCGCTGACCGAAGCCATCGCCACGCACGCGGCCGCGGTGCTGAGCCCGGCCGAGCTCGATGGCGCCCGCGCCGCGGCCGCGATCATGGCGATGAACAACATCTACTACCGCTTCACGCATCTGGTCGAGGATCCGGAGTACCTGACGCTGCGCGCCAGCCTGCGCATGAACGCGCTGGCGAATCCCGGCTGCGCGAAGATCGATTTCGAGCTCGCCTCGCTGGCGGTCTCTGCGATCAACGGTTGCGGAAAATGCGTCGCCTCGCACGAGAAGACGCTGCGCAAGCACGAAGTGCCGGCGCTCGCGATCCAGAGCGCCGCGCGCATCGCCGCGGTCATCCATGGCGTCGCCGTGACGATCGAACAGGCCGGCGCTGCGGCGCCGGCGCTTGCCGAAGCGGCCTGAGCCGTCCTCTCTTGACCGGGGCTTGCGGGCGCTCGCGATCCAACGCGCGATGCGCCCGCCGTTTTTTCCTCGCCGACAAGTCTTTTCACGGCGCGCATGACCAATCGGCCATGCCGGCCCGTCTGCGCTATGGTGTCCTGCGCGACTCTCCGTGAAGCAGGGCCAGCGAATGTTCTTGCGTGCGATTCTTGCGGCGTGTGCCTGGATGACGGCAGCCTCCGCGATGGCTGCAGAGGCCGTGCCTGCGGGCAAGCTCCCCGCGGATGCGATTCCGGAGCATTACGCTCTGAGCTTCCGCGTGGATCCACGCCAGGACCGTTTCAGCGGCGAAACACGCATCCGCGTCCGACTGGCCAAGCCGGCAGATCACGTCTGGCTCCATGCCGAACGGCTCGACATCACGAAGGCGACGCTGACCACGGCGCGAGGCAAGTCCTCGAACGCCACAACGATTGCCCACGCCGACGTCGGCGTGCTCGAGCTGCGCTTCGGCGGCGTTCTGCCGGCGCAGGAGATCGAGCTCGCGTTCGAGTTCACGGCGCCGTTCAACACGCAGCTCGAGGGCCTGTACAAGGTCAAGGTCGGCGACGACAGCTACGCGGTCACGCAGATGGAGCCGGTCAGCGCGCGCTTTGCGTTCCCGGGTTTCGACGAGCCGCGCTTCAAGACGCCGTTCGACATCGCGCTCACGGTTCCGACCGACCAGGTGGCCGTCGCGAACACGCTTGAGGTCGGCGAGAAGAAGTCATCCGACGGACAATGGAAGACGCTGACGTTCGCCACGACCCAGCCGCTGCCGACGTATCTGGTCGCCTTTGCCGTCGGTCCGTGGGATGTCCTCGACGCACCGCCGATCCCGGCGAATTCCGTGCGCAAGAATCCGCTTCCGCTGCGCGGGATCGCGCCGCGCGGCAAGGGCAAGAAGCTTGCCTGGGTGCTCGGCG
>DAISJF010000203.1:0-4562 GCA_036821625.1 Rhodanobacteraceae bacterium | reverse complement strand
ACTCGATACGGACAGTAAGATTCGCGTGGCTTACTCCAATCTCGAACGCGGCGTGCAGCTTCTCCACGGCCAGGCACTGTTCGACGTTGCGCACGGCAAGCTCTTACCGTTCCAGGTCTATGCCGCGGGACAGCGGATCACAGCCGTCGGAACCTTGTTCAACGTCCGCCTCGATGGCGACCGTGTCAAAGGCTCGTTTGCGCTGGTGCGCACGAAAGACGCGAAGACGTGGCTCCTGATCAAGCACCGCGATCGTTTCGCAAGCGCGACGATCGTGACCGAGCAGGATCGTTCCGTGCTCTCGGGCGCCGCGGTCGAGGACCTCAAGATCGTGCCGGCGCACCGGATTCCGGCATCCCAGCTCGTGCCGACCGGCCACGTCGTGCCGATGCCGAAGAAACTGGATCCGATGCTCGCCGAGATCGGCAAGGCGCCGTTCAACGATCCGGCCTGGATGTGGGAACCGAAGCTCGACGGATATCGTGCGCTCGCGTTCGTCGACGAAAGCGGCGTGCAGCTCCGCTCGCGGCGCGGCATCGAGCTTGCGAGCACTTTTCCGGAGCTCGTCGCCGAGCTCGAGAAGCAGGATGCGAACGGGATGATCCTCGACGGCGAGCTGGTCGCGTTCGATGCGAACGGCAAGCCTTCGTTCAACGCGATGCAGAACCGCGTGCAGCTCAAGACCGAGCGCGAGATCGCGGCCGCCGAACGCAAGACTCCGGTGATCTTCTACTGCTTCGATCTGCTCTACTTCGCCGGCATCGACCTGCGCCGGTCCTTCTACCGCGACCGCCGCCGCTATCTCGCGCAATGCCTCCTGCCGTCGACGCGCGTGCAGCTCGTGCACGCGCAGGACGACGGCATCGCGCTGCACGCAGCCGCAGTCGCCAGCGGCTTCGAGGGCGTGATCGGAAAGCGCAAGGACAGTCGTTACGAGGCGGGCAAACGCTCGGCGTCGTGGCTCAAGATCAAGCCGACGCAGACCGCCGATTTCGTCGTCGGCGGCTACACGCGCGGAAAGGGCTCGCGCGACGCGCTCGGCTCGCTGCTGGTCGGATACTGGGATGACGGCGCGCTGCACTATGCATCGCACGTCGGATCCGGCTTCACCGATCGCTCGCTCACTACGGTCAAGGCGCGGCTGGAGTCGTTGCGGACCACGAAATGTCCGTTTGCGGAGAAGCCCGAAGTGAACGCGCCGGTGACCTGGGTCGAGCCCAGGATCGTTGCCGAGCTCGAATTCCATCAGTGGACCGAGGACGGCTCGTTGCGCGCACCGGTCTTCGTGCGCCTGCGCGACGACATCGACCCGAAGAGCGTGCACCGCATCGAAGCCGTGTCGACGCGCGCCGCGGAAAAAGCGTCCGATCCGATCGACGCGGTCGTCGAGCAGCTCGGCAGCAAGAAGGCCGCGTTCACGCTGGCGGTCGGCGAGCACGCGATCCGTCTCACGCATCTCGATCGGGTGTACTGGCCGGCCGACCCTGCCCTGCAGCAGCCGGCGCTGACCAAGCGCGACCTGCTGCGCTACCTCGCGCAGGTCTCGCCGTACATGCTCACGCATCTCGCCGATCGGCCGCTGACGATGATCCGGATGCCGGACGGCATCGACAAGCAGCGTTTCTTCCAGAAGCACTGGGAACAGACCAGGCCCGATTTCGCCGACACGATCACGGTGTTCTCGGAGCACAAGGACGAGAGCCACGAATACCTCGTCTGCAACAATCTGCCGACGCTGCTCTGGCTCGCGCAGTCCGGCACGCTCGAATTCCATATCTGGCATTCGCGCGCGCACGTCGGACCCGACGCGGTGTCACGGAGCACCGACTATGCGACCTCCGCGGAGTCGCTCGACGCCTCGGTGCTGAACTACCCGGACTACGTCGTGTTCGACATCGACCCGTACATCTATTCGGGCAAGGAAAAACCCGGCGAGGAGCCCGAGCTCAACATCGCCGCGTTCGAGAAAGGCAAGGAGGTCGCGTTCTGGCTGCGCGAGCTCCTGAACGGCATGTCGCTCGAGCCGATCGTGAAGACCTCGGGCAAGACCGGCCTGCACGTTTTCGTCCCGATCAAGCGCACGATCGACTTCGACGCGGCCCGCCATGTCTCGGAGCTGGTCGGCCGCCACCTGATGCGCCGGCACCCGAAGGACATCACGATGGAATGGAGCGTACCCAAGCGAACCGGCAAGATCTTCATCGATTACAACATGAACGTGCGTGGAAAAACGCTGAACGTCGCTTATTCGCCGCGTGGCGTCACTGGCGCGCCCGTATCGATGCCGTTGACCTGGGAGGAGCTGGCCAAGGCGCACCCGCTCGACTTCCGCCTCACCAACGTGATTCCGCGCCTTGCCGCCGCCGGCGACCGCTGGAAGGACGCGCTGACCCGCAAGCAGGATCTCGAGCGAGCCCTCGGCGGCGTCGGGGGCTGAGAACACGCTTGAGAAAGATCAATGGTTTGCCTCATGATCCTCATCCGATCCATTCATGGACCGGTGTGGCCGGATGTGGCACTTTGCTCGCTGACGGAATCGGAGGCGGATCATGGCGGCGCGCTCGATCGGGAGTCTGACCATTTCGTTTGGCCTCGTGGCGATACCGGTGAAGCTCTATTCGGCCACCGAACCTAGCCGCGGGGTTTCCTTCAATCTGCTGCACAGCACCTGCGGCTCGCGGCTGCGCCAGCAGTATTTCTGCATCAAGGAGGACATCCCGGTCTCGCGCGACGAGATCGTGAAAGGCTACGAGTTCGCCAAGGACCAGTACGTGATGTTCACGCCCGAAGAGCTGAAGGCGATGGAGGAAGCCGGCACGCAGACCGCAGACATCAACGAATTCGTGCCGATCTCGGCGATCGATCCGGTCTACTTCGACAAGGCCTACTACATCGCGCCGGACAAGGGCGGCGCGAAGCCGTATGCGCTGTTCGCCAAGGCCCTGCGCGAATCCAAGCGCTGCGCAGTCGGCCGCTGGGCCGCGCGCGGCAAGCAGTACATCGTGATGATCCGTCCCGTCGAGGACGGCCTCGTCATGCAGCAGCTGATGTATGCAGGCGAAGTGCGTCCGATCAGCGAGATCGACATCCCGAAAATGGACGTGCGCGAGGCCGAGCTCAAGCTCGCCAAGCAGCTCATCGAACAGCAGACGACGGCAAAGTTCGATCCGGAGCAGTACACCGACGAGGTGACCGAGCGCATCGAAGCCGCGGTGCAGCGCAAGGTCGAAGGCAAAGAGATCACGATGGCCGAGGAGCCGGAGACGGGCGGCGCGCAGATCATCGATCTCATGGACGCGCTGCGCGCGAGCCTCGAGAAGAAAGGCGCCAAGCCGGCCGCGAAGGCAGAGTCGGAATCGAAAGGGCGCAAACCGGCCAAGCGCGCGCACGCAGACGAGAGCGAAGCACGCGCGCCTCGCAGGAGCGCGCGAAAATAACGCGAGGTCATGCACCAGTACGGTGTGCGGGACATTGAGAAGCTGCTGGGCCTGCCGCGCAGCACGATCCGCGCGCTGATCGGTGCCGGCTTCGTCACGCCAGCGCGCGGTCCGCGCAATGCCTGGCGGTTTTCGTTCCAGGATCTGATCGTTCTGCGCACCGCGCAGGCTCTGTCCGCTTCGCTCGTTCCGTACCGGCGCATCACCAGGGCCTTGAAGGAGCTCAGGCGCTCGCTGCCGGACGAAATGCCGCTCTCGGGCCTGCGCATCGCGGCCGTCGGCGATCGCGTCGTCGTCAAGGAGGGCGCGCATCGCTGGCAGGCCGAGTCGGGACAATACCTGCTCGCATTCGAAGGCGATCCGGCCGACGGCACGCTCAGCGTCGTCGAGACGATGCCCGTGCAGGACGAGCGCGCGGGCGGCGGGAATCCGCTCGCCGACACCGACGATGCGCTCGAGCAGCGCGACATCGCCGCCGCCGTTGCCTCGTACGAGCGCGCGATCGCCGCCGAACCGGATCGTCTCGACGCGCACATCAACCTCGGACGCCTGCTGCACGAGGCCGGGCGCTGGAGCGAGGCCGAGCGCGTCTATCGCGATGCGCTGAAAGCGTGCGGCAACGACGGCCTGCTGCTATACAACTACGCCGTGCTGCTCGACGATGCGGGCCGCAAGCTCGAAGCGATGACGGTCTACGAGCGCGCACTGCACAGCGATCCGGACATGGCGGACTGCCACTACAACCTCGCGTTACTCTACGAAGAGCTGAAGAAACCGAAGGACGCGATCCGCCATATGGCGCAGTACCGGCGGCTGACGGGTGCGAAGCCGGGCTGATCGCCGCGCCGGCGCATTCGGCGACGCCAGCATCCGATCCATTTCCTGCCGGAGACATCATGCAGCGCAAGGCCGACTCGTCCCGCAATCCCGCCGAAGCGCCGGCCGTCATCTCCGTGCGCGGCCTCAGCAAGACGTACGCGAGCGGCTTTCACGCACTCAAGCACATCGATCTCGACATCCGCCGCGGAGAGATCTTCGCACTGCTCGGCCCGAACGGCGCCGGCAAGACCACGCTGATCAGCATCATCTGCGGCATCGTCACGCCGAGCGAAGGCACCGTCACCG
>DAISJF010000202.1:0-4562 GCA_036821625.1 Rhodanobacteraceae bacterium | reverse complement strand
GGCAAGGACGATCTTTCGGGCCTGCGCTACGGCAAGATCATCGTCCTCGCCGACGCCGATTCCGACGGCCTGCACATCGCGACGCTGCTGTCGGCGCTGTTCCTGCGCCACTTTCCCGCGCTCGTGCGCGAAGGCCACGTGTTCGTCGCGATGCCGCCGCTGTTCCGCGTCGATGTCGGCAAGCAGACGTTCTACTGCCTCGACGAAGCCGAACGCGATGCGCTGATCGACCGCATCGCGCGCGAGAAAATCAGGGGCGCGGTCAGCGTGACGCGCTTCAAGGGCCTCGGCGAGATGAATCCTCCGCAGCTTCGCGAATCGACGATCCATCCGGACACGCGAAGGCTCGTGCAGCTGACCGTCGACGCAGACGACGGCACCTCGAAGCTGATGGACATGCTGCTGTCGAAGAAGCGCGCGGCGGACCGCAAGGAGTGGCTCGAGACGAAGGGTGATCTCGCTTCGCTCGAGGTGTGACACGGTCGCTGCACGTCCCCCTCTCCCGCTTGCGGGAGAGGGGAAGTCTGCATCGTCTCCATCTTGCGACTGCCTCCTACCGAAGATGCTCCGCACGGCACGATGCCAGTGGCACTGCAACGTTCCCGCCTCGCATGCGAAAATGCATGACATCGCGGCAGCGACCGTTGGGTTTCGCCGCCCAAGTCTCCAGATCCGCGTAACCGTCCCTTCGACCCAATCGCCCGTGCAATCCACCTCGCCAGAGCTCGCGCTGCAAGACGCCGCCGTACACCCATTGTCGAGCCCGGAACCCGCGCCGGCTGAGTCGGCGCTGCAGACGGCGTTCCCGATCCTCGCGATGCTGAGCGTCTGTCACCTGCTCAACGACATGATCCAGTCGCTGCTGCCGGCGATCTATCCGCTGCTGAAAGACGCGTTCCAGCTCGACTTCGGCCAGATCGGTCTCATCACGCTGACGTTCCAGGTCACCGCCTCGCTGCTGCAGCCGCTGGTCGGCATCTACACCGACAGGAAACCGATGCCCTACTCGCTCGCGATCGGCATGGGCTTCACGCTGAGCGGACTCCTGCTGCTGTCGCATGCGCCGAATTTCGCGCTGCTGCTGCTCGCCGCGGCGCTGATCGGCTCGGGATCGTCCGTGTTCCATCCCGAGTCCTCGCGCGTCGCGCGCATGGCGTCCGGCGGACAGCACGGTCTCGCGCAGTCGCTGTTCCAGGTCGGCGGCAACGTCGGCTCGGCGATCGGGCCGCTGCTCGCGGCGTTCATCGTGATGCCGCGCGGACAGACCAGCGTCGCCTGGTTCGCGATCGCAGCGCTGATCGCGATCGCGCTCCTGACCCGCATCGGCGGCTGGTATCGCCGGCACGTGCCCGCGCATCGCGCCGCGCGCGCCGCGGTGCGAACGAACACCCTGCCGCGACGCACGATCATCGTGACGATGCTGATCCTCGGCCTCCTGATCTTCTCGAAGTACTTCTATCTGGCCAGCCTGTCGAGCTACTACACGTTCTATCTGATGCAGAAGTTCGGCATCACCGCCCAGAGCGCGCAGTTGCATCTGTTCGTTTTCCTCGGCGCGGTTGCGGCCGGCACGCTCGCGGGCGGACCGATCGGTGATCGCATCGGCCGCAAGTACGTGATCTGGGGCTCGATCCTCGGCGTGCTGCCGTTCACGCTGCTGCTGCCGCACGCGAGCCTGTTCTGGACAACGATCCTGACCGTGATCATCGGCCTCGTGCTCGCCTCTGCGTTCTCCGCGATCATCGTGTACGCGCAGGAGCTCGTGCCCGGCCGTACCGGCGTCATCGCCGGGATATTCTTCGGCTTCGCGTTCGGCATGGGCGGTCTCGGCGCGGCGGTGCTCGGCGAGCTCGCCGATCACATCGGCATCGAAGCCGTGTACGGACTCTGCGCGTTCCTGCCGGCGATCGGCCTGCTCGCGTGGTTCCTGCCGGCGATCGATCGGCCGAGGCCCGCGTGATCAGAGCTTGTCGGCGTAGCGGTCGCCGACGAAACGGCTGATGTAGCTCGCCAGCCCCTTGCCGGATTCGGCGAGGCGCTTCATCTTCTCGACTTCGAACTGGCCCGGCTTCTCGTACGTGTAGCGGTACGTGCCCTTCGTGAAGCGGATGACGATCGCTTCGGGCTCGATCTCGTAGGCGAGGATGCCGGAGCCGCCGCTCTTGTTGGCGTAAGGCTTCACGGGCGTTGCCGGTCTGGCGCGATGGGCGCTTCCACGTCGATGCACGAAGTCGTCGCGCCGATCTCTCTCAGGCGTCGCCGGTCGGCACGATCGCGGCCGTCTCGACCATCAGGATCACGGCCCGCTCCGGTGCGCGCGTGCGGTGCACGGTTCCTTTCGGCACGACGAGTCCCTGCCGCGGCTCGAGCTCGACGGACCGATCCTCGAGATCGACAATGAAGCGACCTTCGAGCACGAAGAAGAACTCGTCGTCGTCGTCGTGCTTGTGCCAGTGATATTCGCCCTGCATGACGCCCAGACGCACCACCGAATCGTTGACCTTGCACAACGTCTGGTTGTACCAGCGATCGGTGCATGCCTCGACCAGCGCCGCGGCGTCGACGAGGTCGAGCGCGGGAAACTTGATGTCGAGATGCGTCGCGTACGGGTATGCCTGCGGCTCGCTCATGATCGACTCTTTCCGACCCTGTCCTCTATGGATGTGGCTGCCGGAGCGAGACACGCTTCCAGCAGGGTCCTCAGCACGCGCTGCGTAGGCACGGCGAGATCCTCGCGGTATTCGAACGAATCCTCGTCCATGTAGTTCCGCTGCGCGAGCTCGAGCTGGATCGCCTCGACGTCCTGCGCCGGCTCGCCGTAGCGCCGCGTGATGTAGCCGCCCTTGAAGCGGCCGTTGACGACATACGAATGATCGCGCTCTGCCGCGAGGATCTCGACGAGCCGCGACTGCAAGGCTACCGAGCAGCTCGCGCCGCCCGCCGTACCGAGATTGAAATCCGGGAGGCGCCCTTCGAACAGGAACGGCACGACGCTGCGGATCGAATGCCCTTCCCACAGCACGACGCGCCCGCGCGCGGCGCGTATGCGCGCGATTTCAGCGGACAGCGCATCGTGGTACGGCTGCCAGTAGCTTTTGATGCGCTCCTCGATCTCGGCCCCCGACGGTTCCTCGCCGGCCTTGTAGATCGCCTCGCCGGTGAACTGCACGATCGGACAGAGCCCGGTCGTGTTCTGCCCCGGATACAGCGACGCGTTGTCGCGCGGCCGGTTGAGATCGATCACGTAACGCGAGTACGCGGGAACGATCATCGATGCACCGAGCTCGTTTGCGAACGCGTACAGGCGCGAAACGTGCCAGTCGGTATCGGGCACGCGCCGCGCGGACGGCGTCAGGCGCACGGCGATGTCGTCGGGTACCTCGGTGCCGTCGTGCGGCAGGCTGACCAGCAGCGGCGCCGAGCCGCGATGCAGCGTGAACGTTTCCATCGTGCCGAGTGTATCTCGTGCCGATCGCAGGTCGCCGGCGACGCGACGTGGCCGCGCGAAACCTACGCCTTCGGGCGCGCGTGAAACGCGAGCGGCTGCGTTTCGACGCGCGCGACCGGAGCGCACGCGCCGCAGGTCGAGCAGCCGCTCGTCCCGCATCCGCCCGACGCGGTCTGCACGGGCTCGATCGCGTGTCCGAGGCGTCGCAACCACGCGCTGCGGGACGATCCGCCGATCCATGTCGCAAAGTGCGACTGCGCGCGGCGGCTTGCGGTCGGCAAAAGACGCCGCGCCGCGAACCACGCGCTCCAGGCGACGACGAGCGTGATGATCAGCGCCTGTGCGATCGCGTACGTCATGCAAACGCGCTCGCGATCTGATACGTCGCCAGCGACGCGACGTAGGCGAGGCCGAACAGATAGCCGGCCGTGATCCATACCTGGCGCCACGAGTTCGTCTCGCGGCGGATCGTCGCCAGCGTCGAGATGCACATCGGCGCGTACACATACCAGACCAGCAGCGACAACGCGGTCGCCAGCGACCACTGCGCGGCGACGATCGCCGACAGGCCCGCCGCATTGCCGGAGAGCGCATACACGGTCGCGAGCGACGACACCGCGACTTCGCGCGCGGCGAGTCCCGGAATCAGCGCGATGCTGATCTGCCAGTTGAAGCCGAGCGGCGCAAAGAGAACGTGCAGCCCGTGACCGATTCGCCCGGCGAGGCTGTAGTTGATTGCAGGGTCGGTCGCGCCCGGCGGCGGCGCGGGAAAGCTCGACAGGAACCAGAGCAGCACGGTCAGCGCGAGGATGATTCCGCCGACGCGCTTCAGGAAGATCATCGCGCGTTCCCAGAGCCCGATCGCGATGTCGCGCGGATGCGGCATCCGGTACGACGGCAGCTCCATCAGGAGCGCATGTTCGCGCTTGTCCCGATTGAGCCGCTTCGCAACCCAGGCGACCGCGAGCGCGCTGACGATGCCGGCGACATACAGCGTGAACAGCACGATGCCCTGCAGGTTGAACACGCCGGCGACGGTTTGCGCCGGAATGAACGCCGCGATCAGCAGCGTGAACACGGGCAGCCGCGCCGAGCAGGTCATCAGCGGCGCGAC
>DAISJF010000201.1:0-4564 GCA_036821625.1 Rhodanobacteraceae bacterium | reverse complement strand
CGCTGCTGGTCGGCACGATCCGGCCGGCGCTGTCGATCGACGGCGGCGCGACCCTGACCATCCTGACCAGCGGCTGGGGATCGCATCAGGACGTGCACCAGGACACGCACATCGTGCGTTTCTCGCGCAACGACGGCAATCGTTTCTGGATCGGCAGCGACGGCGGGCTCTGGCGCAGCGATGACGGCGGCGGCACGTTCGCGAATCTCAACACGAATCTCGAGATCACGCAGTTCTATGACGTCGCGCTCGATCCCGACGATCCGGATCGCGTGTACGGCGGCGCACAGGACAACTCATCGTCCGTGCGCAACGACGATCCGCTCTGGAACGTGACCACGGTGACGGGCGACGGCTTCATGAACGCGGTCGACGCGCACGATACCGACCGCGTGTTCCAGACCAGCTATCCGAACAACGGCGCCATGGTGATCCTGTCGACGCAGCACGGCGCGCCGAACACGTTCCAGTGGGTCAGCCAGTCCGGCCAGGACGGCAGCGAGCCGTTCCCGTGGGTCACGCCGCTGGTGACCGGCGCGGGCTCCGTGTTCGTCGCGTCGAATCGCGTCTATCGCGCAGAGATCACGGACAACGCGGGCTCGTATGCGTGGACCCCGATCTCGGACAACCTGACCGGCAACGGCTCGGCGTCGATCAGCGTGCTCTCGGTCGCCGAGGACGCGACCGGGACATCGCTGCGCATGTACGCCGGAACGTCCAACGGCAAGATTGCGACGACCGCGGACGCGCTCGCCGATCCGGCCCAGTGGACCGACATCACCGGCAGCCTTCCCGGCGGCAACATATCCGACATCGCAATCGATCCGAACGACGCGACGCGCGTGTTCGCGACGCGCAGCGTATTCGCGGCGCCGCAGCTCGTGCGCTCGGTCGGCGGCAGCGACTGGGAAACCGTCGGCGCCGGGCTGCCCGTGATCCCGGCCAACAGCGTCGCGATCGATCCGCTCGACAGCCAGCGCATCTTCGTCGGCACCGACATCGGCATCTACGAAAGCACCGACGGCGGCGACAATTTCGCGCCGCTCATGACCGGCATGCCGCTCGGCATGGTCGTGACCGATCTTGAAACGGCCGCGGCGCCGCACACGCTGGTGGCCGCGACGTACGGCCGCGGCGCGTGGAAATACGTGTTCGACGCCGCGATCCTCGACCGGATCTTCGCGGACGGATTCGACGGCTCGCCGCCCTAGCCGCGCGGATCCTGCAATCGTGCGCTCTGAATCTTCCGATTCCACTGACAGAAGCGATCGTTGCTTTTTCAAGCGCTGAATCGCGTCTTCGAAGACGTGCTGTATTCAAGAATCGCGGCCATGGACGGCCGCTTCTGGACCGGAAGACCGAAAAGACGCCGACGACGGCTCGACTTGACTCGCAGCGGCGATCCCGGACGGATCGCAAAAATAACGAAGCGGCCGTCGTTGCCGACGGCCGCCCCGGACGAGGAGGAAAGACGCGACTCGATCCTCCAAGGCGAATTTTCGTTTTCGATCAGCTTTCGGAGTTTTCGTCCGCGACCGCTGCGCCGAGATCCTCGCGAATGCGCGCCTTCTTGCCCTCGAGGCCGCGCAGGTAGTAGAGCTTCGCGCCGCGCACCTTGCCGTGACGCTTGACCACGACCGAGTCGATCGCCGGGCTGTGCGTCTGGAACACGCGTTCGACGCCGAAACCGTGCGAGATCTTGCGCACCGTGAACGCGGAGTTGAGGCCGGCGTTCTTGCGCGCGATGACGACGCCCTCGTAAGCCTGCACGCGCTCGCGGTTGCCTTCCTTCACCTTGACGTTGACGACCACGGTGTCGCCGGGACTGAACTCGGGCAGCTTGCGCTTGATCTGCGCGGCTTCGAACTGCTGAATGAGATTGCTCATGACGCTCACCAATCAAATGTCTGATTTCTTGTTCGCCGGATCGCGCTGGCGATCCTGCTCGTCCTGCTTCGCCTGCGCGCGCTCGAAGTGCTCGCGGCGGAATTCTTCCAGCAACGTACGCGCTTCCTTGTCCGCCTCGACGTGCGCCAGCAGATCCGGCCGGCGCAACCAAGTCCTGCCCAGCGACTGCTTCAGGCGCCAGCGGCGGATCGCCGCGTGATCGCCCGAGAGCAGCACCGGCGGCACGTCGCCCCAGGCGTCGCGCTCCGGACGCGTGTAGTGCGGACAATCGAGCAGCCCGTCCGAAAACGAATCCTGCTCGGCCGACTCCGCGTCGTTGAGCGCGCCTTCCTGCAGCCTGCCGACCGCGTCGATCAGGATCGCCGCCGCCAGCTCGCCGCCGGAGATCACGTAGTCGCCGATCGAGATCTCCTCGTCGACCGCGTGCTCCAGGAAACGCTCGTCGATGCCTTCGTAGCGCCCGCAGAGAAGGAACAACCGCTCCCTCTTCGCGAGCTCCTCGACCTTTTCCTGCGTGAGCCGCGCTCCCTGCGGGCTCAGGTAAATCGCCTTGTCCGGTCCGCCCGCCTGTCGCACCGCATCGAGCGCGCGCCGCAGCGGATCGATCATCATCACCATCCCGGGACCGCCGCCGTAGGGCCGCTCGTCGGCCGACCGGTAGTTGTCGAGCGCGAAATCGCGCGGATTCCACGTCGCGATCTCGATCAAGCCCCGCGCCTTCGCGCGCCCGACCACGCCGAGCTCGGCCGCGGTCTGGATGAAATCCGGAAACAGCGTGATGACGTCGATGCGCATCGCGCGGTATCCCGTTACTTGTACCTGTGCGTTCGTCCATGAACGCGAAGACCAGAAGCGGACGTCCTGCCCGCGATTCCTGATTTAGAACTTCGGATCCCAGTCGACCGTGATGCGCCCCGACTCGAAATCCACTTGCTTCACGTATTCGTCGATCGCGAACGGGATCAGCCGCTCGCGTTCACCCTTGACGACCAGCACGTCGTTCGCGCCGGTCGCGACGAGATGCGAAACCTTTCCGAGCGTCACGCCCTCGACGGTGACGACCTCGAGTCCTTCGAGATCGGCCCAGTAGTACTCGCCGCGTTTCGATCGGGGCAGCGCCGAGCGCCGGACCCAGACCTCGCTGCCGACGAATCGTGCCGCCTGATCGCGGTCGCCGATTTCCGGCAGTGTCACGACGACGCCCTTTCCCTGGGCGCGGCCGCGGCAGCCGCGGATTTCGCTTTCACCGGACGCGGATTTCAGCAACCAGGGCTGGTAACTGAAGATCTGCGTTCTCGGTTCGGTGTACGACTCGAGCTTGAGCTCGCCGCGCACACCGGACAATCCGATAATCCTGCCCACCAGCACCCATTTCTCGTCCGCGGCACCGGAGCGCGGCGGCGATGCCTGGGCCGACCCGCTCACCGGATCAGGCAGCTTTCTTCGTCGTCGCTTCCTTGTAGAGCGACTTCACCTTTTCGGTCATCTGCGCGCCCTTCTCGACCCAGGCCTTGGCCTTGGCCGTGTCGAACTCGAGGCGCACGTCCTTGCCCGAGGCGATCGGGTTGAAAAAGCCGAGGCGCTCGATGTTGCGGCCGTCGCGCGCATTGCGCTCGTCCGTGACGATGATGTGGTAGAACGGCCGCTTCTTGGCGCCGCCGCGGGACAGGCGAATCTTGACCATTTCAAGTCTCTGAAATAACTGGAAATTCTTGCGGGTCGCGCCGGTCGAACCGGGCGCCGCCGAGGGAGCCGCGCATTGTAGCCGAACCCCGCGGCTTAGGGAATTCCGGGCTTTTCGAGCCGGCAACAGCTCAGAGCGCCTTCCGATAGACGACGAATCCGGACTTCTCGGCGACCTGATCGTAGAGTCGCATCGCCGTCTCGTTCGATTCGTGCGTCTGCCAGTACACGCGGGCCGATCCCGCCTGCGCGGCCGCGGCGTAAACGGCTTCGATCAGCGCCTTGCCTGTCCCGCGTCCGCGCGCGTGCTCGCTCGTGAAGAGGTCCTGCAGATAGCACGCCGGCGCGATCGAGATCGTGCTGCGGTGGAAGAGATAGTGCGCGAGCCCGATCAGTTCGCCGCCACGCTCGGCCACCAGCGCGTGCACGGGCTCGGCGTCGTCGAAGAAGCGCGCCCATGTCGTGCGCGTGATGTCCTCGTGCAGCGCCGTCGCGGCAGATCGGCCATAGAACGCGTTGTAGTTGTCCCATAGCGGCAGCCAGCGGTCGAAATCACCATGATCGACCGGACGGACGACGAAGGTGTTGCTCATGCTGAGCTCTCGAGCGGGCACTGCATGAAGATCGTCCCTTCGGGCGCAGCGTAGTAGGGCTCGGCGGGAACGAACCCGAGCTTGCGATATAGCGCGATCGCATCCTGCATCGACGGCAGCGTGTCGAGCCGAAGCTCCGCGTAGCCGAGCCGCCGGCCCTCGTCGCGGATCGCGTCGGCCAGCGCACGTCCGAGGCCCAGCCCGCGGCCTTCCGGCGCCACGAAGAGCCGCTTCATTTCGCAGCACCCGCGTTCGCTCATCGCGCGCAGCGCGACGCATCCGATCGCCCTGCCCCCGCGATCGCGCGCGATCAGCAGCTGCCCGCGCGGCGGCGCGTATCGACCCGGCAGCGTCGCGACTTCGCCCGCGAATCCCTGATA
>DAISJF010000200.1:0-4570 GCA_036821625.1 Rhodanobacteraceae bacterium | reverse complement strand
ACGACCGCGACGAGGCCGAGATACCAGGTGAACGTCGTCGCGGAGGTCAGGCTCATCGCGCGCTGCGTGAACTCGCGCTTGCGCGTGCGCAGGAGAGCGGCGATCACGAGCAGGAACAGCGCCTCGCCGAAGTGCAGGCCTTTGGTCACGGCGAGGATCGCGCCGATCACGAGCGTCCACGACGCGAGCCGGTACGCGACGCGCAGGCGTCCGTCGATGCCACGGCCGAGACCGAGCAGCAGCGTGCCGGTCAGGATCGACAGCCAGTACGAGCTCTCGATCGCCGCGGAAGGCAGCACTTCGCGCACCGCGACGACGCGCTCGTGCACGGCCGGTATCGCCGCGGAAGCGAGCAGCACGAGACCGGCAAGGAATGTCAGCGCGGCGAGGAAACGGATGCCGAGACCTGCGAGCAGGCTCGCCGGCAGGCCGAGCACGCCGAACAGCGGATGCGCGCGCAGGCGGCCCATCGCGTGCGCGATGATCGGCATCTGCTTCGCGACGGTGCCGGAACCCAGATAAAGCGCGGCGAGCAGCGGCAAGAGGTAATACGCGATGCGGAACAGGAACAGTCCCGCGGTCACGGCGCCCTGGTCGTAACCGCCGGCGGTCAGCGCGACCAGCATCAGGCCGTCGAATACACCGAGACCGCCCGGCACGAGACTGACGAGGCCCAGTATCGACGCGCCCGCGAAGCTGCCGAGCAGCGGTCCGGGCTTCACGTGCGCGCCCGACAGGAACAGGCAGGCATAGAGCACACTCGCTGCGAGGACCCAGTCGAGGAACGACAGAGCGGCGAGAGTGAGCTTGAGATGCAGCGGCGGCAGATCGTGGCCCTTCGGCAGCCATCGCATCAACGGTCGGCGCGCGCTCAGCACGAAATACGCGGGCAGATACAGCGCGGCGGCGATCAACACGACCATCGCGAGCCAGCGCGTCGTCGTCGACGGCGTGATCGGCAGCGAGCCGGCGCCGAGCGTGACGATGATCAGGATCGAAAGCCCGAGCGGCAGCGACAGCACCTGCATGCCGATCAATGCCGCGGCTCGACTGAGCTCGACCTTGAGCGCGGAAAGACCGAGCAGGCGTACGCCCGAGCCGGTCGCGCCGGAGAGGTTCAGCGTATTCGCGGTCGCGTTCGCGACGAATGCGAGCCGGAGCAGATCGAGCGCGCGCGCCTTGATGCCGAGCCAGTGCGCGATCGCGACATCGACGAGCCCGGTGAATGCGACCGCCGACAGCGCGAGCAACGCGACGGCGATCGCGGGCAGCGTCGGCACGTCGATCAGCGTGCGCTGCATCTGCGGCAGGTCGAAGTCGCTGCCGATCTCGCGCACGACGAGCCAGCCGACCATGCCGAGGAACAGGAACGGCGTGACGACGCGCAGGCGCGTGAGCCAGATGCGCGAGGTCGAGGTGCCCGCGGTATCCGTGGCGGTGCTCATGCGCTGTTCCGATCGTCCATGTGGCGATTCTAAAGCGGCCGGCCACGATTCATGCGGAAGCGCTCAGTGCGACTGCGCATCCAGGAGCTCGCGCAGGTTCTCGCGGTATTGCGGCATCCAGTTTTTCGGCACGCCGAAGCCGTGACCGACCTTCGGCAGCATCACGGCCCTGGAGTCGGTCTGTCCCTCGGCGAAATTCGGCGCGAAGGCCGGATTGCAGACCTGGTCCACTTCGCCCTGCAGGATCCGCCACGGCGCCTTGACCGATTCGCGCTTGTCGAAGACGTAGCCGAACGGCGGCTTGTCCTGCTTCTGCTGGGTGAGACCGCCGGTCCCGGCGCAGAATGGCTTGCGCATCAGGAGATCGGGACAGAAACCCAGACTCAGACCGCCGCCGAGGCGCCGGCCGGAGTCGGCCGCGAGCACGGCGTAGACGATCGTCGCGCCGGACGAATAACCGATCACGATCGGCCGCGTATCGAGCGGCAGCTCGAGCTCGCGGACGAGGTCCGCGCCGAGCTTGGCAAGCAGGCCGTCCGCATCGCCGCAGCTGCCCTCGCCGGCGTCGAGACCCTTTAGGAATTCCGGCGTGCTGAATCCGGCGACCCAGTAGCCGAGATCGGCGGCCTCGTGCGCCATGTCGAGCACGCCGAGGGTCCAGCCGCCGTCGCCCGAGGCGAACAGCGCAAGGCCTTTCGCCGGAACCGACGGTGCGTAGACGGTCACTACGCCGAAACCCGCGACGTTGATCCAGCGGTTGGCCAGCGGATCGCGCGCATGTGCGGACGGTTTCGCGCGTTTCGCGCCGACATGCGGCGTGCGCGAAACCGATCCCGGCGCGGTGGTTGCGGCGGACGCGACGCTGGTCGCAAGCGCCAGCGCCGCCGCGGCGGCGGACGCAACGAAACGAAGGATCACGCGACAGCCTCCCTGCGGGATTTCCACGACACGCGAGCGGCGACGCTAGCCGAAGCGTGCGGCCGTGTCACGCGTTCGGGATGCCGTATCGGCGCTCGGATGCGCTCAGTGCGGCGGAATCCTTTCGTCCGCCTTTCGGCGCGCCTCGTCGTCGGCGTGCAGCTCGAACCACATCGCGTTGAGGATTGCGAAGGCACAGGCGAGGCCGAGACCGAGGATCCAGCTGAAGTACCACATGGGGGGCTCTGTTTTTTTGGGAAGGGAATGGGGAATGGGGAATAGGGAATAAGGAATTGGGAATTGGGAATTGGGAATAAGGAATTGGGATGTGGAGTGGGATAGAGCGGCTCTTCTATTCCCCATTCCCCATTCCCCATTCCCCCACCTAATACATCCCGTGCGACTGCTTCACATGCGCGAGCGACACGCGTCCGCGGAGCACGTGATACACCCAGGCGGTGTAGCCGATCACGATCGGCAGGAACACGAGCGTCGCGATCAGCATCAGGCCGAGCGTCGTGCGACTGCTCGAAGCGTCCCATATGGTCAGGCTGCTCGAAAGATCGAGGTTCGACGGCAGCAGGAACGGGAACAGCGCGAATCCGGCCGATAGGATCGTGCCCGCGATCGCGATACCGCTGGCAACGAACGCGGTCCCGTGGCGTGCGCGGCGCGCGAGCAGCGGAACCGCCAGCGCGGCGATGATCGCGACCAGCGCCGCGGCGGCGGCCCATGCGCCGAGCGGCGACGACGCGAGCCAGCCGGCTCCGATCATGACCTGCTTGGACAGCGGGTTCGACGGGGCGCCGTGCGGTGCGTCCGTGTTCATCGAGTAGCCCGCAATCCCGAATATGAGCCAGGCGCCTGCGAGCGCGTAGCTCGCCGCGAACGCAGGCGCGAACCAGTGCAGCCATTTCGTCGCGCGCGCCGCGATCATCTCGTCGGCTTTCATCGATGCATAGGCGGCACCGTGCATCAGCAACATCGACAGCGACACGACGCCGGAGAGCAGCGCGAACGGCCGCAGCAGGCCGATCAGGCCGCCTTCGTAGGTCATGCGCAGCGAATCGTCGTAACGGAACGGCACGCCGAGGAACAGATTGCCGAACGCGACGCCGAAGATCAGCGAGGGAATCAAACCGGAAATGGTCAGCACCCAATCCCAGCCGTCGCGCCAGCGCGGATCGGCGATCTTGTTGCGGAAGCCGAACCCGACCGGCCGCAGGATGAAGCCGAGCAGCACGAGCAGGATCGCGAAATAGAAACCCGAGAATGCCGCCGCGTAGAGCAGCGGCCACGCCGCGAACACCGCGCCGCCGCCGAGGATGATCCAGACCTGGTTGCCTTCCCAGACGGGCTCGACGGTTTCGAGCAGCGCGCGGCGTTCGTCGTCGTCGTGCCCGAGCACGCGCACGAGCGCGGCGACGCCGAGATCGAAGCCGTCCGTGACCGCGAAGCCGATCAGCAGCACGCCGAGCAGCAGCCACCAGATGACGCGCAAGGTTTCGTAGTCGATCATCGCGTTCCCCTAGTGCGCCGTCGCGCGCCGTGCCGCCGCGACCGGCGGCGGCCACATGCCGAGGCCGTCGGGACCCTGGCGCGCGTAGCGCACCATCAGGATCGCATCGACCACCGCGAGCGCGCTGTAGAACAGCACGAAACCGATCAGGCTCGTCGCTACTTGTGCGACCGAGACGGAAGACACGCCCAGCGCGGTCGGCAGCACGCCTTCGATCGCCCACGGCTGGCGGCCGTATTCGGCGACGATCCAGCCGAGCTCGATCGCGACCCACGGCAAAGGCAGGCTCCAGAGCGCAAGCTTGAGATACCAGCGACGATGATCCAGCTCGCGCCGCGAGGCGAGCCAGAACGAATACGCGAACAGCGCGATGAAATACATCCCGCAGCCGACCATGATCCGGAACGACCAGAACAACACCGGCACGTTCGGGATCGTGCTGTCCGCGGCGGCCTTGATCTCGCCCGCGCTCGCGTGCGCAGGATCGGCCATCACGCGCTTCAGCAGCAGCGCGTAGCCGAGATCCTTCTTGTACTTGTCGAACTCGGCGCGCGCCGCGGCGTCGTCGCGATTCGCGCGAAGCTTCTGCATCGCCGCGTAGGCCTTGACACCGCTCGCAATGCGCTGCTCGGCGTCTTCGACGAGCTGGTTGATGCCGGGCAGGATGCCGTCCAGCGAGCGCGTGCCG
>DAISJF010000199.1:0-4575 GCA_036821625.1 Rhodanobacteraceae bacterium | reverse complement strand
TCGACGCCGAGGGACCCGCGAGCCGGGACGCCAGCAAACGGATGTGACTACGATGGCCTGCGGCGGGTGACCTGCCGCGGGCCTTTTCGTTGCTGGCTCCGGCGGCCGCCCTACAATGGCGCGTCGTCGCCCGCGCACGACGAGGCCCGTCAGCGAGCAGGCGAGGGAAGCGGATGCAGTTCAAGGACTACTACGAGATTCTCGGCGTCAAGCCGGACGCGAAGGACGCCGACATCAAGTCGGCGTATCGGCGGCTGGCGCGCAAGTTTCATCCCGACGTCAGCAAGGAGAGCGCCGCCGAGGAGAAATTCAAGGCCGTCAACGAAGCCTACGAAGCGCTCAAGGATCCTTCGCGGCGCAAGGCCTACGATCAGCTGCGAGCGGGCGGCTATCGCGCCGGCGACGAGTTTCGCGGGCCGCCGCCGAACTGGCGCGGCGAGACCGAGTTCGATTTCGGCGAAGCCGGCGGCAACGAGGATTTCAGCGACTTCTTCGAATCGCTGTTCGGACGCATGGGCGCACGCAGCGCGCGCGGACCGCATCGCGGGCGCGACGTGCAGGCGCAGATCTCGATTCCGCTGGAAACCGCGTACCACGGCGGCAGCGAGCGCGTCAGCCTGCGCGACGGCAGCAGCGACCGCACGCTCGAGATCCGCATTCCCGCCGGCATCCAGCCGGGGCAGCAGATCCGTCTCGCCGGCCAGGGTTATCCGGGTGCGAACGGCGGAGCCGCGGGCGATCTGCTGCTCGAAGTCCGCTTTCGCCACGACGGGCGCTACGAGCTCGACGGGCGCGACGTATTGATGACCTTGCCGATCGCTCCCTGGGAAGCCGCGCTCGGTGCGACGGTACCGGTGCCGACGCTCGGCGGCGCCGTCGAGCTGCGCATTCCGGCCGGATCGGACAGCGGCCGCAAGCTGCGCCTGCGCGGACGCGGCTGGCCGGGCGCGACCCCGGGCGATCAGATCGTCACGCTCGAAGTGCGCGTGCCGAAAGCGGAAACGGCGAAGCAGAAAGAGCTTTACCAGCAGATGGCGGACGAATTCGACTTCGATCCGCGGGCGTGATCGCTGTCACTTCTCCCGCTTGCGGGAGAAGTCGGCGCGCGCCGGATGAGGGAAAGGGCGAAGCAGGGCATTTCACTTGAAGCCCTCGCCCGCGCCTTCGGCGCGACCTCTCCCGCAGGCGGGAGAGGTGAAAGGACACATCATGCGGCCGGCAGATATTCGTTGATCGTGCGCGTGAGCTCGGCCTCGTCGATCGGCTTGGTCACGTAGGCTTTTGCGCCCTGTCGCAGGCCCCAGACGCGATCGGTGTCCTGATCCTTCGTCGTGACGAGGATGATCGGGATATGGCTCGTCTTCGGATCCTTCGCGATCGTGCGCGTCGCCTGAAAGCCGTTGAGGTTCGGCATCACGACGTCCATCAGGATCAGGTCCGGCAGCTCGCGCTTGGCCGTCTCGACGCCGGCGGCGCCGTCCTCCGCGGTGACGACCTGGTGGCCGAGCTTCTCGACGGTGCGCCGCATGCCGACGAGCTGCGACGGCGAATCATCGACGATCAGTATGCGCGCCATGTGGACGTCTCACCCCGGACGAAATGCCGCTGCATTCTAAACACGGGTCGACTCGGCGGGCTAGGGCCGCCCTCAGGCGACGCGCACGACCGTTCGGCCGAGCGACTTGCCGTCCAGCATCGTCGCGAAAACGCCGCCGAGTTCGTCGAGCGTCGCTTCCCGGTTCGCGATCTTGTCCAGGTGCACCGGTTTCCAGTCGCCGGCGAGGTGCTCCCAGACGCGCTCGCGGATCGCGCGAGCCGAGCCTGCCGATGCGACGCCGAGCAGGCTCACGCCGCGGATGATGAACGGCATCACCGTCGTGGCGAGCTCGATGCCGCCCGCATTGCCGCAGACCGCGACGTTGCCGTACGGCTTGATCACGCGCGTGAGCCCGGCCAAGAGATCGCCGCCGACGTTGTCGATCGCACCGGCCCAGTGCGCGGTTTCGAGCGGGCGCTGGCCCCAGTAGAGCCCGGTGCGCGCGATGCACTGCTGTGCGCCAAGCGCGGTCAGGTAATCGAAGTGCTCGACCTTTCCGGTGATCGCGTGCGCTTCGAAGCCGGCGCGCGTCAGGATGTCGATCGCGAGCGATCCGACGCCGCCGGTCGCACCGGTCACGACGATCGGTCCCATCTCGGGCGCCTGTCCGTTGCGCGTCATCTGCCACAGTGCGAGCGCGGCCGTGAAGCCGGCAGTCCCGAGCGCCATCGATTCGCGCAGCGTGAGACCTGCCGGCAACCGAATCGTCCACTTCGATTCGAGCCGCGCGTACTCGGCGAATCCACCGTCGCGCGTCTCGCTGAGCCCGCAGCCGGTGCAGAGCACCTGATCGCCTTCCTTGAACGCGGGATCGGTCGATGCCGCCACATAGCCGGCAACGTCGATGCCGCCGTTGAGCGGGAACTGGCGCAAGATCTTTCCCTTGCCGGTGCCGGCGAGCGCGTCCTTGTAGTTGACCGACGAGTGGGCGACCTTGACGAGGAGCTCGCCGGGCGAGAGATCGTCGGTGCGCATCTCCTCGATGCCGGTGCGGTAGCCGGACTTGTCGTTGTGGATGCGGAAGGCGCGGAAGGTGCCGTCTGGCGACGTCATGCTTTCAATCCCGAAACACGCTCACATTACCGTCGTTCCGGCGAAAGCCGGAACCCATTTTCACCTTTCCTCTAGTACAGATCCCTGTACAAATCTTGCCAGCCTGTATTCGTCTTCTCGACGAGCTCAAGCTTCCATGCGCGTTGCCAACTCTTGATCTGCTTTTCCCGCGCGATGGCAGCGTACATCGATTCGTGGCGCTCAAACCAGACGAGCTTGTGGACACCGTACTTCTCAGTAAAGCCTGCGACCAGGCCGCTCTTGTGCTCCCACACTCGCTTCGCGAGATTCGACGTGACGCCTACGTACAACGTGCCGCGCTCCCGGCTGGCGAGGATGTAGACGCAAGGTTCCTTCTCGCGCATTCACTACTCCGTCGTTACGCGAAAGCCGTGACGCCATTTTGCTTCTGCTCTTGTACGCAATTCGGAGCAAGATGGATTCCGGCTTTCGCCGGAATGACGCGTACGAGGATTCCTCGTTAGCTTGTGCGGCCGCCTCAATTCATCTTATGAATCGCCCGCTTGTCCACAGACATCGCCGCCTCATGCACCGCCTCGCTCAACGTCGGATGCGCATGCACGATGCGCGCGAGATCTTCGCTCGAACCCTTGAACTCCATCGCGACCACGCATTCGGCGACGAGCTCGGACACGTTCGCGCCGACGAGGTGACAGCCGAGGATGCGATCGGTTTCCGCGTGCGCGACGACTTTTACGAGACCGGCAGGCTCGTTCATCGCGACGGCGCGTCCAACCGCGGCGAACGGGAATGAGCCGGTCTTGTACGGAATCCCTTCTTCCTTGCACTGTTTTTCCGTCTTGCCGACCCAGGCGATTTCGGGTTCGGTGTAGATGACCCACGGAATCGTCTCGAGATTCACGTGTCCTGGCTTGCCGGCGATGATCTCGGCGACGGCGATGCCTTCCTCGAAGCCCTTGTGCGCGAGCATCGGGCCACGCACGCAGTCGCCGACGGCCCAGACTCCGTCGACGCCGGTCCAGCAGTGCTCGTCGACGACGACGCGACCGCGATCGTCGAGCTTGACGCCGGTGCCGTCGCCGAGCGCGCCTGCCGTGTACGCGCGGCGGCCGACCGCGACGAGCAGCTTGTCGACGGTGATCTTCTTCTCGCCGTCCTTCGTCGTGTACGTGAGATTGACTTCGTTGCCCTTGACCTCGGCCTTTGAAAGCTTCGCGCCGAGCTCGATCTTGAGGCCTTGCTTTGCGAATTCGCGCGCGGCGGCCTTGGTGATGTCCGCGTCGGCGGTGCCGAGGAAATCCGGCAGCGCTTCGATGATCGTGACGTCGCTGCCGAGGCGCTTCCAGACGCTGCCGAGCTCGAGACCGATCACGCCCGCGCCGATGACGCCGAATCGCTTCGGCGCCGCTTCGAAATCGAGCGCGCCGGCATTGTCGACGATGAACTTTCCGTCGAACTTCGCGAACGGCAGCTCGATCGGCACCGAGCCGGTCGCGATGACCACGTTTGTTCCCGCGATCGTCTGCTTGCCGCCGTCTGCCGCGGTGATCTCGACCTGGCGATCCTTGAGCAGCTTGCCCTTGCCGTAGAACGGCGTGATCTTGTTGCCCTTGAACAGCAGCGCGACGCCGCCGGTGAACTGCTTCACGATCTTGTCCTTGCGCGCGATCATCGCGCTGACGTCGATCGCGGCGCCCTTCGTCGTGATGCCGTGCGCTTCGAAGTTGTGCTGGATGTTCCAGAACTGCTTCGACGAATCGAGCACCGCTTTCGACGGAATGCAGCCGACGTTGAGACACGTGCCGCCGAGCGCGGGCTTGCCGTCCTTGCCGATCCATTCGTCGATGCACGCGACCTTCATGCCGAGCTGTGCCGCGCGGATTGCCGCGTGATAGCCGGCCGGGCCGGCGCCGATGACGATGACGTCGTATTTGTCTGCCATG
>DAISJF010000198.1:0-4586 GCA_036821625.1 Rhodanobacteraceae bacterium | reverse complement strand
CGGCTCAACCTGCAGGGAAGCGTCTCGTGATCCCGATGCCAACGTTGCTCCAGCCGTCCGCGCGGACGAAGCTGATTTTCTGCGCTGCCTTTGCCCTCGTCTGCGCCGAGGCCACGGCCGCATCACGACCTTCCCCGGCCGATCGCATCGTCGCCGCCGTCGATCCCGGCGAGCGCGTGATTCTTTCGGAGCGTCGCGCGTCGTGGGTCTCGCCCGCGAACGATGTCGGCGCCGTTCCCGACGATCTGCCGCTCGCGCATCTCGCGCTCATGCTCAAGCGTTCGCCCGAGCGCCAGCAGGCGTTCGAGCAGCTGCTCAAGGAGCAGCAGGACCCGACTTCGCCGAATTTCCATCACTGGCTTTCGCCGAACGAGATCGGCGAGCGGTTCGGCGCGACGCCGCATGACATCGATGCGATCACGGACTGGCTGCACGCGCAGAACCTCCACGTGGATTCGGTGGCGAACAGCCGCACGCGCATTCGATTCAGCGGCACGGCCTCGGCGGTCGCGGCAGCGTTCGCGACCTCGATGCGCTACTACCGCGCAGGCGCCGAGACGCGTATCGCGAATGCATCCGATGCGGCGATTCCCGCCGCGTTCGCCGATGCCGTCGCGTCGGTGTCCGGCCTGCAGACGCTCCGCTTTCGGCCCGCGCTGCACCAGTCCGCGCCGATCCTCGGCGTTGCGTCGCCGTCGCCTCGACCGGCCGGCACGTACTGCCCGGGTGGCGGCCAGCCGTGCCAGTACAACGTCTTTCCTACCGACTTCGCGGTGATCTACGACGTCAATCCGCTGTATCAGCAGGGTTTCAACGGCAGTGGCCAGACGATCGCGGTGGTCGGGCGCTCGCGCGTCTATGAGCCGGACATCGATCATTTCCAGCAGATGTCCGGGCTGACCGCGCGCGCGCCGACGACGATCGTGCCGCCGGACGGCACCGATCCGGGACCGCCGCTCTCGTCGTGTCCCGACACGACCTCGCCGACCTGCGGCAACCCGAAGGACGCGGTGCTTGATCAGGCCGAGGCGACGCTCGACGTGCAACGCTCAGGCAGCGTCGCGCCGAACGCGACGATCGATCTGATCGTGAGCGGAGACACGACCTCCGACGACGGCGTGAACATCGCGATCGACTACGCGGTCGATACCGACCCCGTACCGGCAAAGATCCTCAGCATCAGCTTCACGTCGTGCGAAGCGGACAACAGCCTGCCCGTCGCGCAGTCGCTCGACAGCTTTTTCGGACAGGCCGCCGCAGAAGGGATTTCCGTGTTCGTCGCCTCCGGCGATGCGGGTGTCGCCGGTTGCGCGAGCCTCGACTCCGCACCACAGCCGGGCGAGCCGAAGAGCACGAACATCCTCTGCTCGTCCCAATACGTCACCTGCGTCGGCGGAACGGACTTCGCCGATGCGAACGATCCGAGCGCGTACTGGCGCTCGACCGAAGGCGCCCACTTCGAGTCGGCGATCGGCTACATCCCGGAAGGCGCGTGGAACGAGCCGCTCGACGACAACGGCCATCCGCAGCTGGCTTCGACCGGCGGCGGCGTCAGCACGTACCTACCGAAGCCGTCGTGGCAGACCGGCGTCGGCGTGCCGGGCTCGCAGGGCCGCTACACGCCGGACGTTTCATTGCATTCGGCCACGCGAGAAGGCTACTTCACCTGCATCGCCGCCGAGAACGGCTCGTGCGTCGTCGGCAGCGACGGCACGTTTTCGTTCATCGCCAGCGGCGGAACCTCGGCATCGGCGCCGGGCTTCGCCGGCATTGCCACGCTGCTGAACCAGAAGATGGGCTCGGCGCAAGGCAATCTGAATCCGCGCCTGTATACGCTTGCCGCCAACACGAGTGCCGCCGCGTTCCACGACGTCACGGTGCAAAGCAGCGACGTGTCCGGCTGCACGCTCGCGATACCGAGCATCTGCAACAACTCCACACCGGGCCCGAACGGGCTTACCGGCGGACTTGTCGGCTATCTCGTCGGCGCCGGATACGACGAAGCCACTGGCCTGGGCTCGGTCGATGCGGCGAACCTCGTCGCGCACTGGGCCAGCAATGCGACGTCGGTCAACCTCGATCAGGTCGGACTCACCGGTTCCTGGTACAACCCGGCGACGAGCGGTCAGGGCCTCGTGATCGAGGTCGTTCCCGACTACTACGGTTCGGGCGTCGGCCTTCTGTTCGGCGGCTGGTTCACGTTCGACGTGACGGCCGCGGGCGGACAACGCTGGTACAGCGTGCAGGGCCAGGTCAACGCGTCGAGCCCGTCCGCGACGTTGCCGATCTACGTCTCGGAGGGCGGCAACTTCGCCGCACCGCCGAACGTCGGTGTCGGGAGCGTCGGTCAGGCGACGCTGTCATTCAGCGACTGCACGCACGGCACGCTGAGCTATGCGTTCACCGACGGCAGCGGGCGCAACGGCTCGATTCCGCTGACGCGCCTCGGCAGCAACGTCGCCTGCGGCATGCAGGTTCCGCCCTCGTATCTTCTCTCGGGCACCTGGTACGACCCGGCCACGAGCGGCCAGGGCCTGCTGTTCGACGTCAACCCGGATCAGCAATCGCTGTTCGTCGCCTGGTACACCTATGCGCTGAACGGTCAGCAGATCGGCGGCGGCGCGAGCCAGCGCTGGTATTCCCTGCAGTCCGGTTTCACTCCGGGCGCCGGCGTAGTCGACGACATTCCGATCTACGCGAGCAGCGGCGGCGTTTTCGACAGTCCCGCCACCGTGACGACGACGGCGGTCGGAACCGCAAACGTCGTCTTCCAGGACTGCAACCACGCGACGCTGACGTATGCGTTCGACGCCTCGACGAACGGCGGGCGCTCGGGCGCGATCACGCTGGTGCGCCTGGCGCCGGCATTGCCCGGGTGCAGTCCGTGACAGCGCGCGCATTGCCGGATGCGCGCGACGCTTTCGTCAATTGAAACCGTTGACGAAGATGATGTCCGAGTTGATCTGTATGGCCCCGATCTCCGGGAAATCCGGCGGCGTCTGGCGCGGGAAGCCCGGGCCGCGCTGATCCCAGGACACGTTGAACACGTTCGTGCCGCCGAACGTGTCCCAGACGCCGGGCGTCGGCACCTGGGTCCGCGTCACGCCGCCATTGTCCTGCAGCGGTCCGAGGCCGGGATCGTCGTGCGACGTGTCGTTCGGACAAGGCGCCCCGCAGAACATCACGTTGTTGTGTCCGCCGTTGAAGCCCGAACCGCTCGCTCCGGTCAGGTCTGCAGTCGGAAACGGCGCGTCGAAGTTCACGTTGCTCGAGATGATCGTGCTGTCCATCTCGCCGGCGGTCGTGATGTAGAGGCCCGCCGCGAAATAATGCCCGGCGCCGTCGCTCCAGTGATACGAGTGGTTGAACGCGATCGTGCTGTTGTAGATGTTGAGCCGCGGCCGCGCGAACGCGCCGCCGATGAGGTACGCCGTGTTGCTGGAGATCGTGCTGTTGACGATCGTCGCGACGTACGAGTTGTTGTCTGCCATCGCGATCCCGCCCATGCGTATCGCGGAATTGTCCGAAATGGTCGTGCCGGTGATGAAGACGGGGCCGCGCGCGAACACGCCGCCGCCGAAGCTCGGTGTCGAGGTCGCTGCGTAGCTGTAGCTGTGAGACACCGTCGAGTATTTGGCGATGAATCCGCCCAGCGCGTAGACGCCGCCGCCGCTCGCGTACCCGGTCGCGCGCGTGTGGCTGTACGAGACAGTGCTGTCCAGCATGTAGACCTCGCCGCGCGCGTAGACGCCGCCGCCCAGCGCGCTCGCGTTGTTGCCGGTCACGCTGCAATGCATGACGGCGACGTCCTCCAGGCTGACGCTGCCGTAGCTGTGGATGCAGCCGCCCGTGGCCGTCCCGTTCACGCGGTACTTGGTTCCGCCGGTGATCGTCATGCCCGAGACGGTGAGCCCGCCGTAGCCGGAGTGGTACAGCACCGACTGCCCCGGCGTCGGTGAGCCGTCGATCGTCAGCTCGGACCGCGCGGGGCCAACCAGGTGCAGATCGTTCTGCTGAATGATGATAGCGCCCGTCGTGAGCGAGATCGTGCTGCAGTCGAGCTGGCTGAGGTCGATCACGTCGCCGGACGCGGCGCTGTTCACCGCATCGCGCAGGCTGCCCGATCCGCCGTCGTTGCAGTTGGCGACGACGACACTGGCGGGAACGCGCGGTGCCGAGGCGATGGCTGCCGCCGGTGCGCGCACCGTGGCCGGTGCAGCCGGCGCCATCGCAGCGCAGGTCGCGGCGACACAGGCCGCCAGCGTTTGCCTTCTCAACGCATCAATCGTCGCACTCATCGCACTCCCTCCAGCGAATCCCCTGGTGTCGCAGCCTCCTGGACACCTCGGCAGCGAAGAACGCCGAAGGAGCGCGATTTGGGACATCCCGCGAATGGATCAATTGAAGCCGTTCACGAAGATGATGTCGGAGCCGACCTGGACCGCACCGATGTCCGGAAAGTAGCCTGTCGGCTGCCGCGAGAACCCGATGCCGCGCTGATCCCATGCGAGGTTCAGCACGTTCGAGCCGCCGGACGCCTCCCATGAGCCCGGCGTCGGCAGGAGCGTCCTCGTCGGACCCCCGTT
>DAISJF010000197.1:0-4597 GCA_036821625.1 Rhodanobacteraceae bacterium | reverse complement strand
CACGCGCTCGAAATCGACGCCGAGGATTTCCAGCACCGGACGCGCGGTCTCCATGCGGCCGCTGGTCGCGATCGCCCACGGTATTCCTGCATCGGTCAGGTGCGCGATGAGCTCGCGTGCGCCGGGCAGAGGTCGGATCGCGTGCGAATGCCGGCTGTACGCTTCGGCATGCGCGCGCCGGAGCCGCTCGCCGCGCGCGGCGTCGATCTCGAAACCGCTTTCGCGCAGCAGGATGTTGGCCATGAGGCCGCCGCTCATGCCGATCTTGCGGTGGATGCGCCAGACCGAGAGCGGAATGCCCTCGCTTTCGAGCGCCTCCTGCCAGGCGAGGACATGCTGATAGACGCTGTCGACGAGCGTGCCGTCGAGGTCGAACAGGAATGCGGTTTGCGGCGAGTTCATGCGCAGGCGGGTCCGTTGCGAAGTCCATCATGTTAACCGCAGCGGGACGCCGATGCGGCGCGATCGGGTACGCTGGATGTCCGGCTTGGGGAGATCGACGATGCAGGCGGCAGCGGGCGGTCATCTGCGCGGCGTGCTCAGCATGCTGCTCGCGGTCGCTGCGTTCGCGTTGATGGACGCGAGCATGAAGGTCCTCGCGCCGCACTATCCGCCGATGCAGGTCGCTGCGCTGCGCGGCATGACCTCGCTGCCGCTGGTGCTGATCTGGGCGCTCGTCGACGGCGGACCGGCGCAGCTCGTACGCGTGCGCTGGCCGCTGCACTTCGTGCGCGGCGTGCTTTCGGTCGTGATGCTCGTCGCGTTCGTGTACGCGCTCGGACGGTTGCCGCTGGCGGAGACGTATTCGCTGTTCTTCGTGGCGCCGCTGCTGATCACCGCCCTGGCGGTGCCGATCCTCGGCGAGCATGTCGGCTGGCGGCGCTGGCTCGCGATCGTCGTCGGATTGTGCGGGACGCTGATCGTGCTGCGGCCCACGGGACGCGGCATGATGTCCCTCGGCGGGCTCGCGGTGCTCGTATCCGCCGCCGGCTACGCGTTGTCCGCGATCACCGTGCGCGTGCTCGGGCGCACGGATTCGACGCAGAGCATGGTCGTCTGGATGCTGGCGATGCTGAGCGTGTTCTCGCTCGCGCTGGCATGGCGCGACTGGGTTCCTTTCGACGCCACGCACTGGAAACCGCTGGCCGTGCTCGCGGTAACCGGAGCGGTTGGTCAGTACGGCATTACCGAGGCGTTCCGCCGCGCGCCGGCGTCCGTGGTCGCGCCGCTCGAATACACGGCGCTCATCTGGGGCCTCGGTCTGGACTGGTTGCTCTGGGGCACGCTTCCGGATCGCTGGATGCTCGCCGGCGCCGCTGTGATCGTGCTGTGCGGGCTCTATCTCCTGCGACGCGAACGCGTGCACGTCGAAGCGGAGCATCCGTAGGCGTACGCGCCGCCGCCTCGCACGTACTTTACGTGTGTAAAATCTCGCAAAGCTTCCTGCCGCGGCATTTCGCGACAGCGCGGAATCTGTGCGCCTGAGCCCGCGCTGGCGCGTGTCCGCTGTCCGTTCTCAGTCTTAGGGCGGATGCCGCTAAGCCGATCGACTTACGACGAACGTCGCTGTTCGACCGGGGCCTTCGCTGGCACAAGCAGCGCTGCGCCGCGCCCGCAGGGGGATCGGCGCCTTGTCCCGAGGATGCCATGAAAAAAACGATTGCCATCGTGTCGGGCGCGCTGGCGCTCGCCATTGCGAACATTCTTGCGGTTGCCGCGCCCGCCGACGACGCTGCCCAGCCCGACCAGGCCCAGGCCCAGGGTCAGATCGCGCAGGCGGACCAGGGCACCACGACCGAGCTGCCGAAGGTCGAAGTGCGCGAGCGCCGTCAGGACGATACGCGCCCGAAGCTGCAGCACATCATGAAGGAGGTCGACGGACCCCTGATCACGGTCACGAAGAAGACCTCGATCACGAAGGTCGACAACATTCCGACTGTCGTCGACAACAATCTGCGCGATCTCTTCGCGCAGACGCCGGGTCTTTACTACTCCGAGCAGCAGAGCCCGGGCCAGCTCAACCTGAGCTATCGCGGCATCGGCAACCCGCAGGAATCCGAATTCGTCACGGTGATGCTCGACGGCATTCCGCTCGAGGGCGACTGGGTCGGCTTCCCGACCGTGTACACGTTCCCGCTGCCGCAGACGCTCTCCGAAGTCCAGCTCATCCGCGGCGGCAGCTCGCTGCTGTACGGCCCGGAGCCGCCGCCGGTCGTCAACATGATCAGCAGGAAGCCCGTCGCAGATCGCGAATTCGCGGGTTACACCGAAAACATCGTCGGCAGCAACGGCCTGTTCGGCACGTTCAACGAGGTTTCCGGCACGAGCGGGCAGTGGGACTACCTCGTCGACGCGCACTACCGCAAGGACGACGGCGAGCGCGACAACGGCGACTCGCGCCTGAAGGGCGGCGATTTCCATCTCGGCTACCACGAGAACGAGGACGCCTACACGACGCTCGACATCCACGCGTACCTGCTCAACACCGGCGATCCGGGCAAGCTCACCTATCCGCAGTTCGTGCAGGACAACGAGCAGACGACCACGCCGTTCAATCGGCTGTGGACCGATCGCTACGTCGCGGTCCTCACGCACGATCAGCATTTCGGTGAGGACGCCGAGCTCATCGCCAAGCTCTGGTCCGGCTACCAGGATCAGGCTTCGCGCTCGCAGGATCGCGGCAATCCGCCGACGACCTCGACGCTGCAGGACGAGCAGTTCCGCTTCACGGGCCTCGACGTGCGCATGGTCGATCACTGGGGCCGCGGCAATGCGTTCACGGTCGGCGCCGTGTACTACCACTCCGACGCGCCGTTCCGGCAGTGGGAGGAAGACAACCTCTCGCCCGATCGCTACGACCGCTTCGGCGATCCGTGCGTGTCGACGACCGAAGTCGACTGCGAGAAATTCCGCCAGCAGCGCTCGACGGACTACGGCGCGATCTTCGCCGAGAACGTGTTCCGCTTCGAAGGCGGCTGGCACATCGTGCCGTCGGTTCGTCTCGAGAAGGAGGACGTCGACATCGACGAGCAGATCCACACGCCGCGCACCGGCGATCAGCTGGTCGATCGCTCGGTCGATCACTTCGTGCCGCTGTTCGGCTTCGGCGCCGGCAACGATTTCGGTCACGGCAACGAGACCTACTTCAACGTCTCGCAGGGCTGGCGTCCGGTGCGCTACTTCGACATCGGCTCGCCGTTCGGCTCGCTCGACCCGCACCTCAACGATCCGGATCCGACGCACGTGGTGTCGTGGGAAGCGGGCGTGCACGGAACGCCGCTCGATGGCCTCTTCTATGACGCCAGCCTGTTCTGGGTGAACGTGAAGGATCGCATCGAAAGCCAGCCGGCCGGTCCCGATGCGCCTCCGGGCAATACGATCAACGTCAACACCGGCGACACCCGTCACCGTGGTTTCGAGGGCCAGGTCGACTACGACTTCCTCGCCGCGCGAGATCCGCACACGGCGCAGCATCTCTCGCTGTTCGCGAACCTGCAGCTGCTCAATGCGGAATTCACCTCGACGCACAACCCGAACGTGAAGGTCGGCAACAAGCCGGCGTTCTCGCCGGACTACCTGTTGCGCGCCGGCATCGCGTACCGCGAGGACAAGAAGCTCAAGCTGGCGCTCTCCGTCGTTACGGTCGACAGCCAGTATTTCCAGGATTCGAACCAGCCGATCGCAACACCCGACGCGCCGAACTACATCCCGGCAAAGGTGCCCGCGTACACCGTCGCCGATTTCTCGGGCGACTGGTGGGTGCTGCCGCAGGTGCGCCTGCTGGGCGGCGTTTCGAACCTCTTCGATCGCAAGTACTACAACCGCGTGTTCTCGAGCGGCATCGATCCGGCGAACGGACGCACGTTCTACGTCGGCGCCGCGTACGAGTTCTGACTGCGCGAGCGGGACGTCTGCGTCCCGCTCGATCTCCGCAAGCGAACCCTTCCCCCGCCGGCGGGGGAAGGTGCGGCACGCGGATGAGGGCGCGTTTCCGCCCGACACTCCGCGCTACACTCGCGCCATTCCGTTTCTGCGGCGCGATCCCTTGACCCCTGAACCCGAATCCGCGGCGCCCGCTGCCGCCGTGCCCGAGCTCGACGCGGTCGAAGGCCGCATCCTCGGCTGCCTGATCGAGAAAGCCGAGATCACGCCGGAGGTCTATCCGTTGACCGTCAACGCGATCGTTGCCGCCTCCAACCAGAAGACGAGCCGCGATCCGGTCATGCACCTCGAAATGGGCGCCGTTGCGAACACGTTGCGGCACATGGAGGAGCGCGGGCTCGTCAAGGTCGCGCCGGCCTCGCAGCGCGCGCTGCGCTACGAGCACCGCTTCGATGCGACGTACGGCGTCACGGCGCGGCAGCGCGCGGTGCTGTGCGCGCTGCTCCTTCGCGGGGCGCAGACGCTCGGCGAAATCGCGACGCGCACCGAGCGGCTCGCGGACTTTCCGGCGATCGACGACGTGCGCGACTCGCTCGATCGCCTGATCCAGCGCGAGCCCGCGCTCGTCGTGCGGATTCCGCGCGGAACCGGACAGCGCGAGGATCGTTACATGCATCTGCTCGGCGGTCCGGTCGATGTCGCAGCGGTCGCGCGC
>DAISJF010000196.1:0-4605 GCA_036821625.1 Rhodanobacteraceae bacterium | reverse complement strand
TGAAATCCTTGCGCAGCACGGGCAGATCGCAGGCGCCGCGCGCCGCATCGAGAAACGCTTCGCTGCCCTGGAAGAATTCCGCGTCGGTGAGCACCGAGAGACACGCAGCGCCATTCGCCGCGTAACTTCGCGCGATTGCAGCGGGATCGAAGTCGGCGCGCATCACGCCCTTGCTCGGGCTCGCTTTCTTGATCTCGGCAATGACGGCCGGCAAGCCCTGCTCGATCTTGCTCTCGAGCGCGGCGGCAAATCCGCGTGTCGGCGCCTGGTCGGCCACGCGTGACGACAGCTCGGTCAGGGGCACGCGCGCGCTGCGATCGCGGATCTCGTCCGCCTTGCGCGCCAGGATTTTCTTGAGGAGATCGCCCATGACCCTACCGTGCCGCGATGCGCCGCGTCGCCTCCGCGAACTCGTCGAGTTTGGCGCGCGCCGCGCCGCTCGCCAAGCACTCACGCGCGCGCGCAACGCCTTCGCCGATCGACGCCGCGGCGCCGGCGACGTACAACGCGGCACCCGCGTTCAGCGCGACGATGTCTCGCGCCGCGCCCGAGCGATTTTCGAGCGCCTCGAGCACGAGCGCGCGCGATTCCACCGCGTCATTGACCGCCAGCTCGCGCGTCGGCACGCGCGCCAGTCCGAATTCGACGGGATCGAGCTCGTATTCGCGCACGGCGCCGTCGCGGAGCTCGGCGATCATCGTCGGCGCACCGAGCGAAATCTCGTCGATGCCATCCTGTCCCCAGACGATCATCGCGCGCCGCGCGCCGAGCCGCTGCAGCACGCGCGCCTGTATGCCGACCAGATCGGGATGGAACACGCCCATCAGGATGTTCGGCGCGCCGGCCGGATTGGTCAGCGGACCGAGGATGTTGAACAGCGTGCGCACGCCGAGCTCGCGACGCACCGGCGCGACCGCCTTCATCGCCGGATGGTGGTTCGGCGCGAACATGAAGCCGATGCCGGTCTCGTCGAGGCAGCGCGCGATCCCGGCCGGCTCAAGGTCGATCACGACGCCGAGCGCCTCGAGCACGTCGGCGCTTCCGGACTTCGACGATGCGCTGCGGTTGCCGTGCTTGGCCACGCGTACACCCGCCGCCGCGACGACGAACATCGACGCCGTCGAGATGTTGAAACTGTTCGTGCCGTCTCCGCCCGTGCCGACGATGTCGACGAACGGTTCGTGCACCCGTGCCTCGACGCGCACCGCGAGCTCACGCATCACCGACGCGGCCGCCGCGATTTCGCCGACGGTTTCCTTCTTCACGCGCAGGCCCGCGATGATCGCCGCGATCAGCGTCGGCGAGACCTCGCCGCGCATGATCTGGCGCATGAGATCGATCATCTCGTCGTGGAAGATCTCGCGATGCTCGATCGTGCGCTGCAACGCTTCCTGCGGAGTGATCGGCACGGCGATCAGCCTTCGAGGAAATTGCGCAGCAGCGCGTGGCCGTGCTGCGTCAGGATCGATTCCGGATGGAACTGCACGCCCTCGACCGGGAGCGTCTTGTGGCGAAGGCCCATGATCTCGTCGGGCTCGCCGCGCGCGTCGACGGTCCACGCCGAGACTTCGAGACAATCGGGCAGCGATGATTTCTCGACGATGAGCGAGTGGTAGCGCGTCGCCTCGAACGGATTCGGCACGCCGCGGAACACGCCCTTTCCGTCGTGGTGAATCATCGAGGTCTTGCCGTGCATGATCTCGCGCGCGCGCACGACGTTGCCGCCGAAGGCCTGCCCGATCGCCTGATGGCCGAGGCAGACGCCGAAGATCGGCACGCGGCCTGCCAGCTCGCCGATCACATCCAGCGATACGCCGGCCTGGTTCGGCGTGCACGGCCCCGGCGAGATCACGATCGCCTCCGGCGCCAGCGCCTGCAGAGCGGGAACGGTCAGCGCATCGTTGCGCACGACGCGGACGTCTTCACCGAGCTCGCCGAGGTACTGCACGAGGTTGTAAGTGAAGCTGTCGTAGTTGTCGATCATCAAGACCATGCGGCGAGCGGGCGTAATCGGTGAACGGGAACGTTCAGTATAGGGGCGAACCCGCACCCTGCGCCGGGCGCGTCCTGTGCGAACCCGCTTTGTGTCGCCGAGCAGCGTTCTTACGGATGGATCAGAAGGCGCGCTCCACCTGGGGCGCCCGTTGCCGCGTTCGTATCGTCTTTACGACCGGAGTTGCGTTCGCGTTCGCCGTGCGCTGACCGCGCGGCGTCACTTCGCCTCGCCCAGCATCGCGCGCAACCGCGCGAGCTCTTCGCTGTCGAGATCGGAGACGATCGCGGCGTTCTGATCCTCGAGCGTCGCCCACATCAGCGTATAGCCCTCGCGCCGCACTGGCGCGCTGCCGGCCGGCGCGTCGGCGGGCAGCACGAACACGTCGATCAGATGCTTGTCGTGGCGATAGACGAGCACGGGGATCCGCCGCGTGCCGGCATAGTCGACGCGGCCGCCGACCAGCACGAATCCGCGGTCGGCGAAATCGCGGACCGGCGGTGCTTCCGGCAGCTTGCCGGCGAACCAGGGCCGCACGGTGTGCCGGTCGCTCGATACGACGTCGACGGGCGAAGCGGCCGCGAGCGCGCGCCAGTGACTCGCGAACAGATCGCTGACGACCTGATCGCGACCGTCCACACCGGGACGCCACGACCATGTGAGGACGCTGCCGGCAACGAACGCAGCAAGACACGCCGCGGCGAGACGCCACCACGCCGGCACGCGGCGCCGGTACGCGGCGCGGCCATCGGCTTGTGCGCTCGACGTGCGGATGCGATCGCGCAATGCGATCGGCGCGGCATACCGCGGCGCCTCGGTGCGCAGCGTGTGGCGCAGGCGGCCGAGGTTCGCGAGCGCTGCCTGGCATTCCGCGCAGCCGTCGATGTGCGCTTCCAGAGCCCGCGCTTCGGTGCGATCGAGCTCGCCGTCGAGATACGGCTCGAGCAGCCGCCGGGCCTCGTCACAGTCCATGGGCATCGTCCTCCGAAGACGCCGACAGCGCCTTCTGCAGTTGCGTGCGCGCCCGGGAAAGACGCGACATGACCGTGCCGATCGGCACCGCGAGCACGTCGGCGATCTCGCGATAGGAGAGGTCTTCGAGCTCGCGCAGGACCAGCACTTCGCGGTATTCGGCGGGCAGCAAACGCAAGTGCTGCTCGATGAGCCGCCCGCGCTCGGCGGCCTGCGCGCTCGCCTCGACGATGCTCCGATCGGTGGCCGCGTTTTCGATCGAGTCCGCGGATATGCCGTCGCGCGGCGCATCGCGCCGGCGGTTGGCCAGCGCGGCGAGGCAGGCGTTGCGCACGATCGCGAGCCACCACGCGCGCGCGTTGCCGCCGGCGTAGGTATGCGCCGAGCGCGCGGCGCGCAGATACGCATCGTGCACCGCGTCGGCCGCGTCGTGCTCGTTGCCGAGCAGCCAGCGGCCGAGGTTGTACGCGGCATCGAGATGCTGCTGCGCGAGATCGGACACCCACGCCGTCGTCGCCGTCATGCGCGCACCGTGGCGTTACCGGCGCACGTGCACGACGCCGACCATGAACGGATGCACCGTGCAGAAGTACTGGACGTCGCCCTCATTCTCGAAAGTATGCTCGTAGCGATCATCGGTATCGAGCGCCTTGGAAACGAACTCGTGATCGGCGGCCGATATCGTGTGCGGCGTCTCGTCGTGGTTGACCCAGACCACCGTCGTTCCCGGCGCCACCGTGATCTCCTTCGGCAGGAACGCGAACTTCCGGATCTCGATGCGCACCGGCTCGGCGGCGCCCGCGCCCGGCACGACCGCGCATAGCGCAATTGCGGCCGCAAGGATCGTCGTGACGCGACGACGTGAAGACAACTTTTTCATGCCTCGCTCCCTGGCGTCAGCGCTCGATCGGCGTGTCGACGGTCGCGAGCCGATGCTGTCCCCGCACGACGTGGATCTCGCGCGTGCCGAGCAGCTTGCCGAGTCGACCCGCCGGCACGGTCACCGGGCCCGGTTCGCCGAAGCCTTCCTGTCCCGGCGTCGGCAGCGGATAGGCCAGCGACATCGCGGTATGCAGCGCGACGTTGCCTTCGACTTTCTGCAGCACCTGGTGGATGTGTCCGTTGAGCACCGTGACGGATCCGTACGGCCGCAGCAGCGCGAGCGCCTGCTCGGCGTCGGCGGTGCCCCAGCCCCACGGCTCGTATACGGTCCACATCGGGATATGCGCCATCACGACGATTGGCGTCGAGTGCGAAACACCCGCGAGATCGTTCTTGAGCCAGGCGAGCTGCTCGTCGCCGAACGAGGACAGCGTCTTCGCCTTGAAGTTGAGCACGTTGCTGAGACCGATGAAGCGCACGCCGTTCTGCTCGAAGCTGTAGTACGGACGCCTCTTGCCGTCGTGATCGAAGTGCTCGAGATAGCCGTTCAACCCGTCGTCGAGCGCGTCGTGCTCGCCCGGCACGACATGGCGGTGATCCGCGCGGATTTCGCTGAAAAGTTCCTTCGCCTGGCCGAATTCCTCGGGCTTGGACAAGTGGCTCACATCGCCGGTGTGCACGACGAATGCCGGCGCGTCCGTTAACGCGTTGATCTCGCCGATCGCGCGGCGGAGGCTGCCGACGACGTCGGGGTTGGC
>DAISJF010000195.1:0-4614 GCA_036821625.1 Rhodanobacteraceae bacterium | reverse complement strand
CTGACGCGCGGCCAGCGCTTCCATTTCCTGACCGGCTGGTTCTCGTGGTTCGGCGACGCGCTGCACCTCGTGTTCACGCTGATGGCGATGCTGTGGACGCTCGGCATGGTGCTCGCGCCGAAATACTTCACGCTGCCGATGTACCTGTTCCTCGTGCCGCTGATCGGCTTCTTCATCTGCAAGGCCGCGTTCGGCATCATCCTCTATCGCAAGCGCGTGCCGTGCTCGTGGAAGGACACGATCGCGGCGTCGATCGCGAGCATGGGCCTGTCGCACGCGATCGCGCGCGGGATTTTTCTCGGCCTCTGGAAGCAGAAGGGCGAGTTCGTGCGCACGGCCAAGAGCCGGCGCATCGGCAAGAAACCGAGCGCGTTCGTTTCGGTCAGCGAGGAGCTCCTGCTGTTCCTCGCGCTGATGGCCGGCATCGTCGGCATGATCAATTCGATCGGCATCAACTACGTCGAGGGCAAGCTCTGGATCGCGATCCTGGCCGCGCAGGCGATTCCGTATGCGTCGGCGCTGATCGGCGCCTGGGTCGCGCATCAATCCGGAGAGGCGGTGGGCTGACGCCGGTAGTATCATCGCGAGCGTCCCAGGTGCGTCCATGTCCGCGACCGTATCGCCAGGAAAGATCGCCGCTGCGCTGACCGAGCTCTGGTCTCCGCGCGTCATCGCCGAAGTCGACGATGCCTATGTCAAGGTCGCCAAGGTGCGCGGCGTGCTCGGTTGGCACGAACATGCCGACGAGGACGAGTTGTTCCTGATCCTGAAGGGACGTCTGCGCATCGAGATGGAGCGAGGGCCGGTCGAGCTCGGCGAAGGCGAGATGTTCGTCGTTCCGAAAGGCACTCGGCACAATCCGGTTGCCGACGAGGAATGCCACGTCCTGCTGATCGAGCGCAAGTCGACGCGGCACACCGGCGATATCGTCAACGAGAAGACGCGCTCGATCGCCGAGCAGCTGCGTCCGTTCTGAGAATTCGCATCGCGGCGCCGCCCGGCGGCGGCCGTTCTTCCGCGACCCGAAAGGAGAAGCCGCCATGATCATCGGTGCCCACTCGATCATCTACAGCCGCAATCCGGACGCCGACCGCGCGCTGCTGCGCGACGTGCTCGGGCTGCCGAGCGTCGATGTCGGCGGCGGCTGGCTGATCTTCGGCCTTCCACCGGCCGAAGTCGCCGTGCATCCTTCCGACGAGAACGACATCCACCAGCTTTATCTGATGTGCGACGACATCAACGCGTTCACCGCCGCGATGGGCGGACGCAATATCGATTGCGGTCCGGTGCTCGATCGCGGCTGGGGCCTGCTCGCGGAACTGAGCCTGCCCGGCGGCGGCAAGCTCGGCGTCTATCAGCCGCGTCATGCGCGACCGAAGTCGGCGAGCGTGCGCAAGGCCGCGGGTGCGCGGGCGCGAAAGCGTGCTGTGGTGAAGAAGCCGAAGAAGAAGGCGGCTCGGAAGGCGAACAGGCCGGCGAGGAAGAAGACGAAAAAGCGTTGACTGCGCGGCGCTTGGGAAGGTCGAACCAAGAGCGCCCTCACCCTGCCCTCTCCCGCAAGCGGGAGAGGGGAAATGCGGCTGTGACCCGCAGCTACGACCGCTTCAACGGCTACGAGCGCTTCAACGATTTGCGCAGGCGCTGCAGCAGTGTCGCCTTCGGTTCGTCGACGACCTCTCCTGCGCGCGGCACGCGCGGTTGCCATTCGATCAGGCCGACCGCGTCGAATGCGTTGACGACGTCGAATACGTCGGCCATCGACGCGCCGCTCGCCGCGGCGATCTCGTGCAGTCGCGCGGGCTGCAGCAGCGTCGAGGCGATGCGGAAATAGGCGCTGAAGTCGCGCTCGATCTCGATCCAGCGCGTCAGCCGATAAGTGCCGCCCGGATCGAGGTGTCGCGCGAGCTGGCCTTCGGAATGCACGAGCACGTAGAGCCAGATCAGCCGAAGATACGGTTGCGGCGGCTCGGACACACGCAATTCCGCGAGCTCGGCGCTCGTCAGCGTTTGCCAGTCCGAAGGTCGCAACGCGGTCCGGCAGTACGGCTCGAGCGCGGCAAGCCGCCCGGCCGAATGGAACATCTTGAGCTTCGGATCGAGCACGAGCGGCGGCGCATCGGGCAGAGTGATGCGCGCCGGACCGCCGAGCACGTCGCTGTCGAGATAGACGCGCAGACTGTGGCGCGTCACGTCGCCACCGCCGCCGCGCATCAGCACGGTTTCCTGAGCCGCGGCGTCACGTGAGCGCGCCAACACGTCGCGCGCTTCGCGACCGCGCGCTTCGCTGCGCGCCGTGGGACCCCCGCTGCCGAACACCATCGTGCTGTCGTCGAGCGTGGCCTTGACGCGCGCCGCCTCCTTGACCTCGACCGGATCGATGCGCAGGAGCTCCTCGAGGCCGGGCGCGGCTTCGCCACCGACCGGCGCGCGCGAGTCGGGCTCGGGCATCTCGAGCGCATCGACGTCGGAGGGATCTTCGTCGCCGATCTCGCGAAAGTAGAAATCGCGCTTCTGTGATTCGATGCCCTCTCCGGTTTCCGCCATGCGCGCGACTTCATTCAGCACCGTCACGACATTCGCGATGCGGAGCGGACGGCGCAGCACGAGATCGTTGCCCGGCACGGCCTCGTCGCTGAAAATCGCGACGCGCATTCCCGCCGCGGTCGCGCGCGAGCGCGCCATCTGGCCGGCGAACGACGAAGGATCGACGATGAGCAGGTCCGCGCCCGTTTCGCTGCTCCAGCGCCAGCCGTGGCTCAGCTCGCCGGTCGCCTTGCGGATCAGCAGGCGCAGATGCGCGGTCTCCTCGTCGGAGACACCGACGACGGCGATCCGTTTCTCGGCGGATTGCTTGTCGAGGCTCACTGCGCCGGAACTCCCCTATTCCCGACGATCCTAGCGCGAGCCCGGAAAGGCTGCGCGAAAATCTCGGTGCCTCGCCGGATTCTTCCAGAACGGGCCGCGCCGTACTGCGAAACCGCACCACATCGGGCCGCTGCGACCGGTTCCCACAGGCCGAAACCCCGCCTTTTCAGCGTTCAGAACAGGCCCGCGGGCTACCGGCGGCGCCGGCGCCTGGGCTTGAGCATCGTGCCCAGGCAATGCCGCGCGCCGCATCGGCAGGCCCAGATCTCCTTCAGGCGAGGCGTCAGGCGTTCGCCGGGATCGATGCTGTAGTCATAGGTCAGTTCCTCGCCGCGGCGCAGCTTCCGCAACGTTTCGATCAGCACGCGATCCTTGCGCGGATCGCCGTCGTCGCTCTCCTCGATCACCGCCTGGCAGTTCGGCCGGCAGCTGTGATTGATCCAGCGCGCGATGTTTCCGTCGAAATTCGCGTCGATCACGTAGCGGTCGTTGAGCGTGAAAAGGAACGTGTGGCCGTTGTCGGCCGCGTTCGCGTACAAGCGATCGATCTGCGCGTGCGTCATGCGCCGGCCGCGGTATTCGATGAGCTCGGTGCCTTTTGGAATGTCGATCAGGGCGAAGACGCCGTTGCCGTGGATCGGCGAGCGGCGCAGGGCGATACGTTTCGGCATGACTCGAAATTGAAGGGCGTGGAACCCGACATGATAGCGCCTCGTGCGTTTCAAAGCTCCGGTCGTTGAGCGGCGTCGCAAGTACGGGTAGCGTGCGCACAGCCTTGCCGGAGAAAAGAACCATGCGCATATTCGGTCTTGCAATGCTCGCCGCCCTCGCGGTCGCAGTTGCCGGCGCCAGCCACGCCAAGACCTCCACATCGCATTCCCGTCATGGCGGTCGTCAGGGACCGCCTGCGACCGGCGCGCGCGGCGAGTTCGACTACTACGTGATGGCGCTGTCGTGGTCGCCGACATACTGCGAGCTGCATCCGGACGAAGAAGAGCAATGCGCACACAAAGGCTACGGCTTCGTGCTGCACGGGCTCTGGCCGCAATACGACGGCGGCGGCGGACCGGAAAATTGTCCGACGACCGACGAGGTCGATCGCAAGACCGCAGCGGGCGCGCTCGCGTTCATGCCGAGCCGATCGCTGATCAATCACGAATGGCGCGCGCACGGCGCGTGCACGGGGCTCGGCGCTCCCGATTACTTTGCGCTCGCCGATCGCGCGTTTGCGACGGTGCACATGCCGAGTGAATTCGAAGCGCCGCACGATCCGATCGACACGACCGCCGACGACGTGCGCGCCGCGTTCAAACGCGCCAATCCGAATCTGACCGACGAAATGATGAGCCTGCATTGCAGCCGCGGCGAGCTCGTCGAGGTCCGCGTCTGTCTTGACAAGAACGTCACATTACGGAACTGCGGAAAACGCATGCAGTCGCGTTGTCCTGCGACTGCGCGCGTCACGATGCCGGCATCGCAAGCGCGTTCAAAATAATTTGCCGCACGTTTGACAATGAACGGATCGCGCTCATCGACCGTAAAGTCGCGCGCGCCTAGCGTCCCTGCCGCGGAGTTGCTCTTTCACCAAGACCCTCGAAGGATCTAACTCCGCCGGTGCGGCCGCCGCGTGCGGCCGTGATTTACCGTTTTCAGAGGAGTAGTGGTCATGCGCAAATTGACTCTTGCGACAGCGTTGTTATTGGCATGTTCCGGCGCCGCATTCGCCGCCAAACCCGCGGCCAACCCGGC
>DAISJF010000194.1:0-4627 GCA_036821625.1 Rhodanobacteraceae bacterium | reverse complement strand
GGGACCCGGAGCGAGAGACGGTCTTCTCGGGCGACCTCTGGCTCGGCGTGCGCGCGCGGGTGATGCACGAGGACGAGGATCCGTTCGCGATCGTGGAGAGTCTGCGCGTGGTGCGGGCTTTGAACCCGAAGCGGATGTTCGATGCCCATCGCGGCCTCGTGCACGACCCCATCGAAGCGATCGACGCCCGGATCGGATTCCTGGAGGACACGATCGCCGCCGTTCGGGCCAAGCTGGACGCAGGGCTCGACGATCGTGAGATCGTGCGCGAGCTGTTCGGGGGCGACGAGAGCGTAGCCGTCATATCGCGTGGCGAGTACTCGAGAGCCAATCTCGTGCGAGCAGTAGGCAAACGGCGCTGACTGCTATAGAGCGCGAAGTTCCAAAACGGCGCCTGGTCGCCAACGGAACCGGAAGCGGCGCGCTCTTGCGAACTTCCCGCCGGTATGGGACGCTGCGCCGTTCGGGACGCCGCGTCCTTCGGATCAGCGCCTCGTGTGGATCTCCCGCATCTACCGATGCATTGGCAGCTTTGTATCCCCTTCCGCTGCCGCAACCGGCTCGTGCCCGGCACGATGGTATTCGGTCGTCAGGCGCTCCATCATCTCCTTCCGCCGATCGAACAATCGCTTGAGTGCCCGGGGTTTGTGTCGGGCGTGGGCATATGCGGTCAACAACGGCAGCGCGACCGTCGAATCGAGATAGCACACCACGGCGTCGGGCAGCCGATCGGGATCGATCTTCCCCCAGCTCACCGCTTCCGCCGGCGTCGCGCCCGACAGACCACCGGTATCGGGACGCGCGTCCGTGATCTGCAGAAAGTAATCGTGTCCCTTCTCGTCGATCCCAAGCACTTCCTGGATCTGCGGCTCCGTCTGGAGCATGAAGTTTTTCGGACTGCCGCCGCCGCAGATCAGCACCGCGGAGCGCCCCGGCTTGCCCGTGCGTCCGCCGAGCTTTGCGTCGAGCACGATCGACGCCGTCTCGTTCACGTCGCGATTGGGATCGATCAGGCAGCGATTCCCGTCGAGCGCGAGCGCGGCGATGTTCATGCCGATCGACGAGTCGCCGGGCGACGACGTGTAGATCGGCACCCCCGCCGTGTAGGCCGCCGAGAGCAGTGATTTCTGTCCGATGCCTAACGCCTTCTCCCGTTCGCGAACGTATTTGCCGCAGAGATTGTGAAATTCCGCGCTCGACATCGCGCGCTGGAATTCCTGTCCCTGGATGATCGTTCTGAAAAACGCATCCGTCGATAGCAGCACGTCGTAATCGAAGAAGATGTCGTAGATGCGAACCACCCCTTCCTCGCGCAGCACGACGTCCGATTCCTGCGCGTTGCCGCGGTGCATCGCGAGCCCGAGCCCGAAGTGCGTGTCATGATACAGATTCGCACCGGTAGAGATGATCCAGTCGACGAAGCCGCTCTCGATGAGCGGAATGATCGCCGCCATCCCGAGTCCCGCCGGGGTGAGCGCGCCGGTGAGCGTGAGACCGACGGTCACGTCCGTCTCCAGCATCTTCTCGGTGAACAGCTGACATCCCTCGCGCAGCCGCGCGGCATTGTACGCCAGAAAGGTCCCGTCGATGAGATCGGCGACGCGCTCACTGCCGTCGATACGCCGCGGATCGATGCGGTCGCCGCGCAGAAAGCGGCTGGTCTCATGCGTCGTGTGCCTGACGCCCGCCTTCTCGCGCTCCTCGGCGGCGCGCTTCTGATCGGCTTTCGGGCCGGCCGCCGATGCTCGCTTGGCCGGCGCGCCCTGCCGTGACGTCTTGAAGCCGCCTCGCTCCGGTCCGTTGCTGCTCTTGCCGTTGCCTCTCTTCTTGTTGGCCATTTCTCTGATTCTAATCAGCTTGGCTGACGTTCACGCGCCCCGTTTCGCGCTCTGCGCCTCGGCGCGCGGCGACAGCACGCGCTGCTGGGACTCGTAAGCTTCGACGATCGCCGAGCACGCCTCACGAGGATCGTCCGTCATCAAGATCAGATCGAGGTCCCCCGGCGAGATCTTTCGTTCGCCGAGCACGCGAGACTGCAGCCAGCGCACCAGCCCGGCCCAGTAATGCCGGCCGAAAAAGATCACCGGGAACTGATAGATTTTCCCCGTCTGGATCAGCGTGAGCGCCTCGAACGCTTCGTCGAGCGTGCCGAAGCCGCCGGGAAAGATCACGAACGCGTTCGAGTATTTGATGAACATCGTCTTCCGCACGAAAAAGTAGCGGAAGTTGATGAGCGTATCGACATAAGGGTTGGCGCCCTGCTCGAAGGGCAGCTCGATGTTGCAGCCGATCGAGCGTCCGCCGGCGCTGCGCGCGCCCTTGTTTGCCGCTTCCATGATTCCCGGGCCGGCGCCGGTGATGATCGCGAAGCCCTGTTCCGCGAGCAGGCGTGCCGTCTCCTCGGCCGCCTGATATTGCGGGTCGTCGGGATGCGTGCGCGCCGAGCCGAAGATCGTCACCCCTTTCGTAACGGTGGCGAGATTGTCGAAGCCTTCGATGAACTCGCCCATGATGCGCAGCACGCGCCATGGGTCGGTGCGCGTGAAGTCCGCGGCCTCGCTCGGGGCCTGCAGCAGCTTCTCGTCCTCGGTCACCGGCCCGACGTAGCTGCGAATCGAGTCGTCGATGATGCGTGTCGCCCCCGATGCCCGCGTGTCCGTCTTCTGCGATGGCGGAGTTCGGCCAGCGGCGCGATGCCCCGCCTCTGTTCGCTCGCGCAGATATTCCTGCGCCTCGAGCGCCGCCTCGGCGAGCAGCTGCGGATCGGAGCGCTTGCCCGTCGCCGTGCGCGGCGAACGTCGCATCTCTCGCGGCTTTCGGCGGCGTTCGCTCTGAACCGGCCCCTTGTCCGCCGTCGCGCTCGAGCTCGCAATCTGCTCCTCTGCCGTCCGTACCGATAGCGTCGGACTCGGCCGTCCCGCGTTGCGCGTGCGCTTGCTGCTCCGGGCGCCGTTACCCTTGTTCCGTGGTGACATTCACGAGCTGGTGTGACATGGACCGCACTGGCGGCGACAGTTGTAAGATTCGAATAATCAAGTCTATCGGAGCCGGGGGTGGATTCGCTAGCAATTGCTATAGCGGCGCATCTGGCCGGTTCGATGCTTGCGTTAGTTGTCGCCGCACCAGGCTCGTGACTTCATTCACCCGGATCCGTTTGGGCTGTTAGGACGTGGCTGTCATCATCATCATCGCGGATGGAGTGCGACCCGATACGCTCGGCGAGGCGTTGTCATCTCGCGGAGCGGAGGGACCGGTGGCGCCCGCAATCGCACGGCTTCGCGATGAAGGTGCATTCTGCACCGTTAGTTCCTGCTTTCCGTCCGTCACCGGGCCGGCCTACGCGCCTTTCCTGATGGGCCGCTACCCGGGCGCGATCGGGCTTCCGGGCTTGCGCTGGTTCGATCGCAGCCGCGCGACGTGCTCCTTCCCGACCTTCGCCCGCAGTTACGTCGGCCATCAGATGCGTCGCGTGGACGAGGACCTCGATCCCGACGCGCCGACGCTGTTCGAGCTGTCGGACCGCAGCATGGGCGCCCTGAGTGTGATCAGCCGTGGGCTGTCGCGGCAGGGACGGGTGGCGACGTTCGGCATAACGAGTTTCAGCGCCATTCGCTCGGCGGCGCGCGTCGCGCGCACGCACTTTAGCGGCAACGTGCGCGGTTGGCTCGATATCGACCGCGACATCGGCGACGAGGTCGTGAGACGCGTGCGCGAGGAACGGCCGGACTTCGTGTTCGCCGCGCTGACGGGCATCGACAAGACGTCGCATGCGGAAGGGCACGACTCGCCGATCGTCGGCGATGCGATCGCCATCGTCGACGACGTCGTCGGTCGGCTGCGCAGCGACGCGGAGCAGCTCGGCTACTGGAGGGATTTGCACATCTGGATCACCAGCGACCACGGGCACTCGCCGGTGCGTGAGCACGACGATCTCGCGCGCGGTGTGGCGGAGTTGGGGCTGCGCGTGATGGCGCATCCCTTCCTGCTGACGATCGCGCCCCAGGTGGCGGTGATGGTGAGCGGGAACGCGATGGCACACCTCTACGTCGAGCTCGAGCGGCGGCGGCGCCCGTTCTGGGGCGCGCTCCGGCGGAAGTGGGAGTCGTTCGCCGCGGCGCTCGCCGAGCGGGCGTCGGTCGACCTGATGCTGCTGCCTAACGAGCGCGGCTGCGAGGTGCGATCCCGCGAGCGTGGCGTCGGCGTGATCCTCGCCGAGGGCGGACGCTTCGGCTATCGTCGCCTCAACGGAGACCCGTTAGGCATCGGCGCCGATCTCCAGCGCGTGGACGAGGGTGGGGCCTACGCGGCGACCGCCGACACCGACTATCCCGATTCCGTCGTCCAGATCGCGACGATCGCGCGCGCGCCGCGGGCCGGGGACATCATACTGTCGGCGGCGCGCGGCTGGGATTTCCGCGCGCGCTACGAGCCGATCCCGCACGTCAGCTCGCATGGGGCGCTGCATCGCGAGCACATGTTGGTGCCGCTGGTGATGAACCGCGCGCCGGCCCGCGTGCCGCGCCGCACCGTGGACGTGATGCCGAGCGCGCTGGCTGCGCTGGGCATCGACCCGCCGGCCGGACTGGACGGCACGTCGTTCATCGAGCGCGCGCGCGAGATCGTCGCT
>DAISJF010000193.1:0-4653 GCA_036821625.1 Rhodanobacteraceae bacterium | reverse complement strand
TTGGCGGTCTTGTCGAACGCCTCGCCCGCGGCATCGTCAAGCGTGTCGCCGAGCATCAGATAGCGGCCGATCGCCTCGACCTCGATCAGCATCGAATGGCCGCCGGAGACCAGGAGCGCAACGAACGGCGGCTCCGGCGGATCGACTTCGAGCAACGGCGCGAGCAGATGCCCCTCCATGTGGTGCACGCCGATCGCAGGGAGGCCGAGCGCCCAGGCCAGCGAACGCGCCGCCGTCGCACCGACCAGCAGCGCGCCGACCAGCCCGGGCCCGGCCGTGTACGCGACGCCGCCGAGGTCCGCGACGGTGAGCCCTGCCCGCTTGAGCGTCTCCTCGACCAGCGGCAGCAGCTTGCGCACGTGATCGCGCGAGGCGAGCTCCGGCACGACCCCGCCGTAGTCCGCGTGCATGCGGATCTGGCTGTACAGCGTATGCGCGAGCAGGCCCCGCGCCGGGTCGAACACCGCCACGCCGGTCTCATCGCACGAGGTCTCGATGCCGAGCACGGGCCCGACCATCCCGCGCTGGGCCGAGGACTTCGATTTTGCAAATGCCTGATTTGTCACGGTAGAATACGCGGCTCGCCCATCGCCCGGGGGCGACGTCAACCGGAGAGTTTATGCCAAGCGTGAAAGTCCGCGAGAACGAACCGTTCGAGTTCGCTCTGCGTCGTTTCAAGCGTACCTGCGAGAAGGCCGGCGTGCTGGCCGAAGTCCGCAAGCGCGAGTTCTACGAAAAGCCGACCCAGGAGCGCAAGCGCAAGCGCGCCGCCGCGGTCAAGCGTCACCTTCGCCGCGTTTCGCGCGACGTGACCAAGCGCCAGCGTCTGTACTGATCCACGGCGGCGGGCCTGCCCGCCGCATTCCGGGCGACGATCGGCCGGCATTGCGCAAGCGATGTCGGCCGTTTGCGTTTCCCGGCTTCCGATTTTCCACAGGCTCCCGAGACCGCCATGCCGCTCAAGCAGCAGATCACCGAAGACATGAAGACCGCGATGAAGGGCGGCGACAAGGACCGCCTCGGCACGATCCGGCTGCTCCTCGCCGCGATCAAGCAGCGCGAGGTCGACGAGCGCATCGTGCTCGACGACGCGCAGGTGCTCGCCGTCATCGAGAAGATGATCAAGCAGCGCCGCGACTCGATCACGCAATTCCGCGCCGCGGCGCGCGAGGATCTCGCGACCAAGGAGGAATACGAGATCGGCGTGATCCAGGGCTACATGCCCGCGCAGCTCGGCGATGCCGAGATCGACGCGATCATCGCCGGGGCGATCGCGGACTCCGGCGCGGCGGGACCGAAGGATATGGGCAAGGTGATCGGGCTGGTCCGGCCGCAGGTGGCCGGACGGGCCGACATGGGCAAGGTCTCGACGCTCGTCAAGGCAAAACTGACGGCAGTGGGCTAAGCTGGAGCGCGCAGCAGGGTTCGTAACGATGGAACACATCGTCAATCTTCACATCGAGAAACTGCCGGAGGGCGTGTACCTCGCGACCAGCGAGGACGTGCCGGGTCTGGTCGCGCAGGGACGGACCATTACGGAAACGCTGGAAATCGCGCGCGACGTCGCCAAGAAGCTCATAGAAGCGCAAGGCGACCGAGCAGCACGCCAAGGTGGCCTCGCGCCGACGCGCGAATCGTTCGACTACCCGCTCATTCTCGGCTGATCCGTGGGTCGTCTCGCCGGTTTCGGTTATCGCGAGATCGTTCACCGCCTGAAATCATTGGGCTTCAGTTTTCACCGGCAAGCCGCCGGGTCCCACGAGATCTGGTTCAATCCGGATACCGGCCGCTACACGACGATTCCGAACCATCCGGGTGACATGCCTGAAGGCACGTTGCGCGCGATACTGCGGCAGGCCGGCATCGACGTTCAGGCCTTCCTTGATCTTTGAGCCGTTCGATTTCCGGCAAAGCTCACCGCATCGAATCGCGTCCGGTCCTGGAGGCACGTTTCGCGCCCATGCGGCGCAGCGTCGCCCTGTCGTCTTCGTCGATCTCGGGCTTGAGATCAATATCCGGCGGCGGATTCGGATAGCGCTTGCGCTCGCCGATGCGCTTGATCCAGCGCGCACAGAAGCGGTTGTAGACCGGCCATGGCAGACCATCGGACTGCACCAGCGCGCGCTCGACGCGCAGCGCGAGCTGATGGGCGTCGCGGTACGGGAACCTGAGCTCGTGCTCGAACAGCATCTCGACGACTTCGTGCATGACGATGTAGCGGTCGATGTCGTAGCGCTTGCCGCGATGGACGAGCACTTTCGGCAGCTCGTGGTCGATGTAGACCTTGTCGCCCTTGCGGTTGCACGAGCCGACGTACGGCACGTCGTACTTGCGCACGACGCGGACCGATTTCATGACCGCTGCAGCGGCTTCGTCGAGCATGCTGCGACGGATCAGCCATTCGCCGGGTTTCGGACGGTGTCCCCACATGACGGCGCTCCTGGCGCTAGATGCAATGATCGCGGCGACGAAGCCCGAAGCTCGCGCTTGTCCGCCGGCGACGTGGCATCCTAGACTTTCCATGCGCGGCCGCATACCCGAGAGATTCATCGACGACCTGCTCGCTCGCGTCGACATCGTCGACGTGATCCAGGAGCGCGTGCCGCTCAAGAAGTCCGGCCGGGACTGGTCGGCGCGCTGCCCGTTCCACGACGAGCGCTCGCCCTCGTTCACCGTGAGCCCGACCAAGCAGTTCTACCACTGCTTCGGCTGCGGCGCGCACGGCAGCGCGATCGGTTTCCTGATGAACTACGACCGCCTCGAATTTCCCGACGCGGTCGAGGAGCTCGCGAGCCGCGCCGGGCTCAAGGTGCCGTACGAGGGCGGCCGCGAGGCGCCGCGCGAGGACACCGCCGATCTCTATCAGGTGCTCGACGCGGCAGCCGCGTTCTTTCGGCGCCAGCTCGCCGCGAGCGAGACGGCGAGCGCCTATTTCCGCGACCGCGGGCTCGACGAAGCGACGATCGCGAAGTTCAACCTCGGCTACGCTCCCGATCAGTGGGACGCGCTGAAGAACGCGCTCGGCACGAGCGAGCAGCGCCTCGCGCTGCTCGAGAAAGCGGGCATGCTCACCAGCGGCGAGCGCGGTTCGAAGTACGACCGCTTCCGCCATCGCGTGATGTTTCCGATCCTGGACCGGCGCGGCCGCACGATTGCATTCGGCGGCCGCGTGCTGGTCAAGGAAGACACGCCGAAATACCTCAACTCGCCCGAGACACCGCTGTTCCACAAGGGCCGCGAGCTGTTCGGGCTCTGGCAGGTGCGCGAGGCCCACGCGAAGATTCCGCGGCTGATCGTCGTCGAGGGCTACATGGACGCGATCAGCCTGCACCAGTTCGGTGTGCCGCAGGCGGTGGCGACGCTCGGCACCGCGACGACGCGCGATCACGCCGAGATTCTGTTCCGCCAGTGCGCGGACGTGTATTTCTGCTTCGACGGCGATCGCGCGGGACGGCAGGCCGCGTGGCGCGCGGTCGAATCCGTGCTGCCGCGCATGCGCGACGGGCGGCAGGCGTTTTTCCTGTTCCTGCCCGAGGGCGAAGATCCGGACACGCTGATCCGTCAGGAAGGCTCGGCCGGCTTCGAGGCACGTCTCAGGAACGCGACGCCGCTCAGCGAATTCTTCTTCGCGGAGATCGGCAAGGACGTCAACCTCGGCAGCCTCGACGGCAAGGCGCGACTCGCCGAACGCGCACGCGCGATGCTCGCGCAAATCCCGGATGGCGCGTTCCGCGACCTGATGCTCGCCGAGCTCGACCGCCTGACCGGCGTTCGCGTGCAGGTCGGCGGCGAGAGCCCGCCCCCGCGATCCGCAGCGCGTCCGCCGCAGCGATCGCTGGTGCGCTCGACCGTCGCGCTGCTCGTGCAGTCACCGAGTCTTGCAGCGGCGATCGAGCCGCCGTGGACGTTCGCAGAGCTGCGGCAGCCCGGAATTCCGCTGCTGGTCGAGCTGATCGCTCTGTGCCGAGATCGGCCGGACATCACGACCGGCTCGCTGCTCGAGCATTTCGCGGATCGCGAGGAAGTCCGCGCCCTGCAAAAGCTCGCGGTGATGGATTTCCCGGGCGGCGAAGACGAGTCGCGCGCCGAGTTCATCGACGCGCTGCGCCAGCTCGAGCGTCAGACGATGCAGCAGCGCATCGACGACCTGCTCGCCAAGCAGAACGAGGCGGGCCTGGCCGACACCGAGAAGGAGGAGCTGCGCGCGCTGCTCGCGAACCGCACGTCGCGCGCCTAGCACGCACCGAGCACGACGGGAGATCGCAAGCGCTATTTGCCGAGGCAGGACGGCGCATTGCACGGCGTCACGGCGCGCTCGTTCATGAACTTCTCGCTCGCCTGGCGCGCCGCTTCGAGATCGCCGTACGTGTGGCACGATGTGCCGACGATGCGCGTGCCCGGTTGTGCGCCGCGCTCGCAGATCAGCCGATCGCGATCGCGCAGCGTCAGGATCGCGTTGACGGTTTCCTGCTCGTTGAAGAGCTTGACCCGGGTCGCCTTGTCCATCTTGTCGACCGAGCCGTTCGCATCGAACAGCTTGCTCATCTCGGCGAGGCCCGCATCGACCTTGTCGCGCTCGTCCGGCTTGATGTACGCGTAGCGTCCATCCGGGCTCATCTGTGCGCGCACGTCGGCGGCGACCTTGTCGAACGC
>DAISJF010000192.1:0-4673 GCA_036821625.1 Rhodanobacteraceae bacterium | reverse complement strand
TCTCTTTGGTTACTTTCTCTTGCACAAGCAAGAGAAAGTGACTCGGCCGCCAGGATGGCGGACGAAAAAACACACGGAGTCGGTTATCGCGAAACCGCCAAGAGCACAACCCCAAAGATCAAACCGTCGCGCGCGCCACCTTGCTCGACGTCTCGCGTCCAAGCTGCGCGCTCAGCCAGAGTCCGGTTTCGATGAGCTTGCCGAGATCGACGCCGGTCGCGACGCCCATTCCGTGGAGCATGTAGACGACGTCTTCGCTCGCGACGTTGCCGGTCGCGCCGTTCGCATACGGACAGCCGCCGGTGCCGGAGACGGAGCTGTCGACGACCGCGACGCCTTCCTCGAGGCAGGCGAGGATGTTCGCGAGCGCCTGCCCGCGCGTGTCGTGGAAATGCACCGCGAGCGCGTGCATCGGCACTTCGGCGGCCACGGCGCGCAGCATCGCGCGCGCCTTCGCGGGCGTGCCGATGCCGATCGTGTCGCCGAGCGAGATTTCGTAGCACCCGAGCGCATGCATGCGTTTGGCGACGCGCACGACGTCCGCGATCGGCACTTCGCCCTGATACGGGCAGCCGAGCACGGTCGACACGTAGCCGCGAACCTTGACGCCATCGGCGCCCGCGCGTTCGAGGACGGGCGCGAAACGCTCGATCGATTCGTCGATCGATGCGTTGATGTTCCTGCGGTTGAACGCTTCGCTCGCCGCCGTGAACACCGCGACTTCCTCGGCGCCGACCGCGCGGGCGCGCTCGTAGCCTTGCAGGTTCGGCAAGAGCACCGGGTAGGCGACGCCGGGCCGCTTGCGGATCGCGGCAAAGACCTCCGCCGCATCGGCGAGTTGCGGCACCCACTTCGGGCTGACGAAGCTCGTCGCCTCGATCGTCGAGAGACCCGTCGCCGAGAGGCGATCGATCAGCTCGACCTTGATCGCGGTCGGCACGATCGTCTTTTCGTTCTGCAGGCCGTCGCGCGCGCCGACCTCGACGATGCGCACGCTCGAGGGAACGCTCATCGCGCGGCCCCCGGCGTTGCATGCCGCGCCAGCGATCGCTCGTATTCCTCGAGAGACTGCGCGCTGCGGGTGAGGCTCACCGGTTTTTCGTCGAAGATCGGCTGCGAGCGCACGATGTCCCGCATCTGCGCACGGCCGCCGCGCACGTAGACGTGCAATTCGTTGTTGCTCTTGTCGATGGTGCCGTCGATCGTGTGGTCGATGACGAGCTTCGCGGTGCGCTCGCTGTCGACGAGGTAGACATCGAGCCGGTCGCCGTGCAATTCGTAACGCGCGAAGAAGTAGGAACGTTCCGGCGCAGGCTCGACACCATGCGGCGGTTTGACCTCGGCGACGTCCTTGAAGTCCTTGTCCGAGACGAACACGTAGTCCTTGCCGTCCGCATGCACGTAGTTGAGCGGTACGTGGACTTGCTTCAATGGACCGTTGTCGCTCGCGTCCAGCGCGCTGAAGCGGCAATCGTCGCTGACGTAGAAGACCGCCTCCGCATCCGCGGATTGAGAATCTTTCGAGTCGCCCGCGTCGACCCAGAGCCCTTTCCAGCGCGCATCGCAGGTTTCGGACTGGTCGCCGATCGGCGATTCGAAACGCGTCTCGACGCAGCCGGTCAGGGCCATCGCGAGCGCAAGAGCGAACAGGCGCGAAAGCGTCATGACGTCACGCGTGGACGGCGTAGAGGCCAAGCCATGCTTCCTCGGATGTGTAGGCTTCGCAGCGGCGATCAAGCGCAGCGTACTCCGCTTCGAGCGCCTGCTTCGCGGATCGATAGTCGGCTTCGGACCGCCAGCGGTCGATCGTCAGGTACACGGCTTCGTCATCGAGTCTGAGCAGTTCGGTGCCGATGTAACCCGGCGCCTGCGCAAACAGCAATGCCCAGTCGCCCTCGGGACCGTAGGCGCGTTCGAAATCCGCCACCGCGCCTTCGGGGACGCGAAAACGCCAGATCGTCGCGATCATGTCGCCAGGCGAGCCAGCACGGCGTCGGCTTCGACGAAATCACCGGCCGCGGCCTCGACGCTGTCGATGCGCCCTGCGCGCGGCGCGCGCAGCGTCAGCTCCATCTTCATCGCCTCCATGACCAGCACCTCGTCGCCTTCGGCGACTTCGGCGCCGGGCGCCGCCTTCACGAGCACGATGCGCCCCGGCATCGGCGCGACGATGCGATCGCTCGTCTGAGCGGCCTCGGCGGCATACGCAAACGCCGGGGCGTGCGAGAACACGCGGCGGCGCACGCCGTCGTGGATCCGGATCCGGTCGCCGTCGACATCGGCGCGCCAGCGGTGCGTCTCGCCGTCGATCGCCGCGCTCAGCCAGCCGTCGGCCAGCATCGCGCCGGCGACCGCATGCGTCGCGCCGCCGATCGCGAGTGCGTAGGTCCCGTCGGCACCGTGGGCGGCGATTTCGCGCCGCTCGCCACGATCCATCAGCGCGACGATCCGCTTGCCGTGATGACCGAGGCGCCAGCCGTCGACGCGCGACCAAGGCGAAGACGGGTCCGCGGAGGCACGCGCGGTTTTCGCGGCGGCGTGCTCCTCGTGGAGCAGCCAGGCGGTCGCCGCAGCGAGCAGGCCGCGCGTCGTCGAATCGCGCGTGATCGACGTCGCCGTGCGAACGAATTCATCGAGATGACGATCCAGGTATCCGGTGTCGATGCGTCCCTCGACGACGGCCGGATGCCGCACCAGTGTCTCGAGAAACTCGATGTTCGATTTCGGGCCGACGATGTCGCAATCGGCGAGCGCATCGCGCATGCGCACGAGCGCGAGCTCGCGCGTCGCGTCCCATGCGATCAGCTTGGCGATCATCGGATCGTAGAAGATCGTGACGGTGTCGCCTTGGACGACGCCGGAATCGATGCGAACGTGCGGGCCCGGCGGCGGCAGCTGCAGTCGCTCGAGCTTGCCGGAACCGGGCAGGAAGTTCTGCTCGGGATCCTCGGCATAGAGCCTGAGCTCGATCGCGTGGCCGTTGGCGGAGGGCTTGGCACCGAGGAGGTCAGGCAGGGCTTCGCCCGCGGCGACACGCACTTGCAGCTCGACGAGGTCGAGCCCGAGCGTCATCTCCGTGACGGGATGCTCGACCTGCAGCCGCGTGTTGATCTCCATGAAATGGAAATCGCCGCTCTGCGCGACGATGAACTCGACCGTGCCGGCGTTGACATAGTCGAGCGCGCGCGCGGCCGCGACCGCCGCTTCGCCCATGCGCGCGCGAAGCGCCGGCGTCAGGAACGGCGAGGGTGTTTCCTCGAGCACCTTCTGATAGCGCCGCTGCGCCGAGCATTCGCGCTCGTTGAGGTGCACGATGTTTCCGTGCGTGTCGCCGAACACCTGGAACTCGATGTGACGCGGATGCTCGATGTAGCGTTCGAGCAGCACGCGGTCGCGACCGAACGCATTCTTCGCTTCGCGCCGGCAGCTTTCCAGGCTCGCCGCGAACTCGCCGGAGGTACGCACGATGCGCATGCCTTTGCCGCCGCCGCCGTGCGCCGCCTTGATCATCAACGGAAAACCCATGCGTTCGGCTTCGCGCGCGAGGTGCGCCGGATCCTGATCCTCGCCGGTGTAGCCCGGCACGACCGGGACGCCTCGGCTCGCCATCAATTCCTTCGCGCCGGCTTTCGAGCCCATCCTGCGCATCGAATCGGCGGAGGGTCCGATGAAGCGCACGCCGGAACGCTCGACCGCCTCGGCGAAGTCCGCGTTCTCAGACAGAAAGCCATAGCCCGGATGGATGGCCTGCGCGCCGGAGCTCAAGGCCGCTTCGACGATCGCCTCGCCGCGCAGATAGCTGTCCTGGGGTCGCGGTCCGCCGATCGGCAGCGCGATGTCGGCCAGCCTGACGTGCTGTGCGCGGGCGTCAGCTTCCGAATAGACGGCAACGGTCTCGATGCCGAGCCGGCGGCAGGTGCGGATGATGCGGCAGGCGATCTCGCCGCGATTGGCGATCAGAATGCGGTTGAACAGGGTCACGATGGCGATCCGGTCGCGCGTCGCGCGGTGTCCTCTCCGGTCGATTATGGCCTGCCGTCGAGAGGCTGTCGCGGTTTCGCCGGCGACCGCCGCCGCATTCGCGTGCGGTAGGATGATCGCGTCCGCTCAGGTCGCAGCCATCGCGCACCGTGGTATCGCCCGCAACGCCAGGTCTTTCGCTCGCACCGGATGCGAGCGGTCCGCTGATCGCGGAGTTCGTGCGCCGCTCCGCCTCGGGCCACGGCGCCGCCCGCGGATTCCTGCTCGATGCGCTGCGCGGACATCGCGAGAGCGACTGGCTGGACGCGGGCCGCGCGCTCGTGCTGCGTGGCGATCTCGAAAGCGCGACTGTGGTGTTCGACGCCGCGCGTGCCGAGCATCCCGGCTCGGTCGATCTGCGTCAGGCGCTCGCCGGTGTGTTGTGGCAGGCGAAGCGTGCCGCCGAGGCCGAATCGCTGCTGCGCACGCTGCTGGCGGAGCATCCCGATCATGTCGGCGCGACGTTTCTGCTCGCCAGGATCCTCAAGGAACAGGCGCGCATGGTCGACGTCGAGACTGTCGTGCGGGCGCTGTTTGCGCGCGCGCATCAGCCGATCGGCATCACGATCCAGGCCGTCGAGCTCCTCGACGACTGCGGTCGCAAGGATGCGGCCGCTGCACTGTGCGAAGACGGAGTCGCGCGCGGCTCGATC
>DAISJF010000191.1:0-4700 GCA_036821625.1 Rhodanobacteraceae bacterium | reverse complement strand
ATATCGCTCGTCTTCGGCCGGCTCGATGCTTCCGAAGGTCCCGCAATGGCGTCGGCCGCCGATCGCGTTCTCGCACGATGGCTGGCTGAGGTTTTTGCGACGGCCGACAGTTGACGATCCGCGGACCTGCCGCCACGGGATGCGCGCCGGCGTCAGCGCTCCGCGGTATCGGTCCGATTGGCGCATCCGGCCGCGCGATCGAGCAGCAACGCGCGCTCGCGCGCGTTGCGCGTGAGCGCGGCGGCGCGCTCGAACTCCTCGCGTGCTTCACCGAAACGGCCGAGCTTGCTCAGGAGATCGCCGCGCACGCTCGGCAGCAGGTGATAGTTCTCGAGCGCGCGCTCGGAGCGCAGCGCATCGACCATGCGCAGCCCGGCGTCCGGACCGAACGCCATCGCGACCGCGACCGCGCGGTTGAGCTCGACCACCGGCGAGGGCGTCAGCTGCGCCAGCGCGAAATAGAGCGCGGCGATGCGCGGCCAGTCGGTGTCGTCCGCGTCCTGCGCGCGCGCGTGGCAGGCGGCGATCGCGGCCTGCAGTGCGTAAGCGCCTTGCGTGCCGCCGAGACGCTCTGCGCGGTCGAGCGCGGCAAGGCCGCGCCGGATCAGCAGGCGATCCCAGCGCGAGCGGTCCTGGTCGAGCAGCAGGATCGGCTCGCCATTCGGTCCCGAACGCGCGCGCGAACGAGAGGCCTGGATTTCCATCAGCGCGACGAGACCGTGCACCTCCGGCTCGGCAGGCATCAGCTCGGCGAGGATGCGTCCGAGACGCAGCGCGTCTTCGCAGAGCTGCGGTCGCATCCAGTCGTCGCCCGCGGTCGCCGAATAACCTTCGTTGAAGATCAGGTAGATGACCTCGAGCACCGACGAGAGGCGTGCGGCGCGATCCTCGCCGCGCGGCACTTCGAACGGGACGCCGGCCTCGCTCAGGGTCCGCTTGGCGCGCACGACGCGCTGCGCGATGGCCGGCTCGGCGGCCAGGAACGCGCGCGCGATCTCATCGGTCGTAAGCCCGCCGAGCAGGCGCAGGGTCAGCGCGGTGCGCGCTTCGGTCGTGAGAACCGGATGACACGCGGTGAAGACGAGGCGGAGCAGGTCGTCGCCGATATCGTCGTCGACCGCGTCCTCGAGTTTCGCCGCGATGTCGGCCTGCGCGGATTCGATCTCGTGGCCGAGCGCCTCGTGTTTCTGCTGGATCAATTTGCGGCGCCGCAGGCGGTCGATGCCGCGGTGCTTCGCGGCGGCCATCAGCCAGGCGCCCGGATTGTCCGGCACGCCCGCAGCCGGCCATTGCTCGAGCGCGGCGACGAGCGCGTCCTGCGCGAGCTCTTCGGCAACGCCCACGTCGCGCACGAGACGCGCGAGCCCGGCGATGAGCCTGGCCGACTCGATCCGCCAGACCGCGTCGATCTCGCGATGAGTGTCGGCAACCGTCACGGTCGCCGATCAGATCATCTCGCTCCGTTCCGGGCAAGCGGCCCGGGCACGCTCTGCCGTCGCGCGCCCGCGTCTCGGCGCGGGCGCGCGATTTCACTGCGACTCGACTCAAGCGGCCCGTTCGGCGCACTCGCCCGGATCGAACAACGGACGCACTTCGAGCTCGAACTCGCCGACGCCGCATTCGGCGTGGATTGCGGCGACGTGGTAGGCGAGCTGGATCGCTTCCTGCTTCGAGGCGACTTGCACGATCGCAAAGCCGCCGATCAGCTCCTTCGCTTCGGCGAACGGTCCGTCGATCACGGAGCGCTGCCCTGCCGCGTAGCGCACGCGCGTGCCGGCGGAGCTCGGCAGCATGCCTTCGGAGCTGAGCAGGATGCCGGCGCGGGTCATTTCTTCGGCGAGCCGGCTCATCTCGGCAATGAGCCTCTCGCTCGGCGGGATGCCGGCCTCGAAATCCTTGTTGGCCTTGATCAACATCATGCATCGCATGGACTTCTCCTCGGATGAAATCGGATCTCTGGATTGGACGGGCTGCGTGGCTCACTGAGCCGTGAGCACCATCCATTGCACGCCGAAGCGATCGGCAACCATGCCGAAGCGCGAGGCGAAGAACGTCTGGATCAGCGGTTGATGCACGGTGCCGCCGGTGCCGAGCGCGGCGAACAGGCGTTCCGCTTCGCGATCGTCGGCAGCCGTGAGCGAAAGCGAAAAGCCCTGGAAGTTGGGCCTGCCGAGGCAGTGGCCGTCCGAGGCCATCACCGCCGAGTCGCCGATGCGAAGCGTCGCGTGCATGATCTTGTCGCCGGATTCGGGCGGCGTCATGCCGTTCGACTCGGGGCTTTCCTTGAAGCGCTTCAGCAACGTCACTTCGGCGCCGACGGCCTTGCGGTAGAACTCGATCGCTTCTTCGCAGCGGCCGTCGAAAAAAAGGTAGGGCTCGATACGCATCGTGGATCCTCGATGGAAAGGAAAAATGGAAACTGGGGACGAGCCGGGCTTTCCGGCGATGTCGCATCGCCGGTCGGCCGCAATTCAAAAGGGAACGCCGCGCCTAGTGTTTCTTGGCCTCGAGCTGTGCGCGCAGCCGTTCTTCCTGTGCGCGCGCCTCGGGCGTGAACTCGGCGCCGAAATCCTCGGCCTCGAACAACTGGCGGATCTCGATCTCGGACTCACCGTTCTCGAACGGATTCGGACAGCGTTTCATCCATTCGATCGCCTCGGCGAGCGACTTGACCTGGATCAGCCAGAATCCGGCGACGAGCTCCTTGGTCTCGGCAAACGGACCATCGATCACCGATCGCTTGCTGCCGTTGAAGCGGATGCGCGCGCCTTTCGAGCTCGGGTGCAGGCCTTCGCCGGCGAGCATGACGCCGGCCTTGACCAGCTCTTCGTTGAAGTTGCCCATGTCGGTCATGAGCTTCTGGCTCGGCATGATGCCGGCCTCGGAATCCTTCGTGGCTTTGACCATCACGATGAAACGCATGTCGTACTCCTCGGTCGTCTTCGGGGTTGTCGAGCCCGGTTGATCGCTGCCGATCGGAGGCTCTTATCGGTACGTCGAATGGAAGATCCCGAAATCGACAAACACGACGAAATAATTTTTCCAAGGTATTTCAACCGCTTGGAGAGCCACTCACGTCTTGAGCTTGTAGCCGGTGCGGAATATCCACCAGACCGCGGCCAGACACAGCACGAGAAACACCAGCGTCATCGAAAGGCTCAGCACGACGTTCACATCGGCGACGCCGTAAAAGCTCCAGCGGAATCCGCTGATCAGATACACGACCGGGTTGAACAGCGTGATCGTCTGCCAGAGCGGAGGCAGCATGCTGATCGAGTAGAACGCGCCGCCGAGGAATGTCAACGGCGTCATGACCATGAGCGGTATCACCTGCAGTTTCTGGAAGTCGTCGGCCCACAAGCCGATGATGAAGCCGAACAGGCTGAACGTGATCGAGGTCAGCACCAGAAACGCGACCATCCAGATCGGATGCTCGATGTGGTAGGGCACGAAGAAACGGGCGGTGATCAGGATCAGCACGCCGAGCATCACGGACTTCGTCGTGGCCGCACCGACATAACCGATCACGGCTTCGACGTACGAGACCGGAGCGGACAGGAGCTCGAATATCGTGCCGGCCCACTTCGGCATGTAGATTCCGAACGACGCGTTCGAAATGCTCTCGTTGAGCAGCGAGAGCATGATGAGCCCCGGAATGATGAACGCGCCGTAGCTGACGCCGCCGATCTGGCCCATGCGCGAGCCGATCGCCGCGCCGAAGACGATGAAGTAGAGCGACGTCGACAGCACCGGCGAGGCGATGCTCTGCGTGATCGTGCGGAACGTGCGCGCCATCTCGAAGCGATAAATCGCGCGGATCGCGTAGACATTGATCGTCATCGCGCTCATGGAGTGCCTCGCCCATTCGAGTGGACCAGGCTGACGAAGATGTCCTCGAGCGAGCTTTCGCTCGAGTGCAGGTCCTTGAAATCGATGCCCTGCTCGCCGAGCCGCCGCAGCAGCGAGGCGATGCCGGTCTCGCGCGTCTGCGTGTCGAACGTGTAGACGAGCGCGTGTCCGTCCATCGCGAGCTCGAGCGGGAGGTCCGACAGCGCCGGCGGAACGCGCTCGAGCGGATGCTGCAGCTGCAGCGTGAGCTGCTTCTTGCCGAGCTTGCGCATGAGCACGGCCTTGTCCTCGACCACGATCAGCTCGCCCTTGCTGATCACGCCGATCCTGTCCGCCATTTCCTCGGCTTCCTCGATGTAGTGCGTGGTCAGGATGATGGTGACGCCGCGAGCGCGGAGCTCGCGCACCATCTGCCACATCGCGTGTCGAAGCTCGACGTCGACGCCGGCGGTCGGCTCGTCGAGGAAAAGGATCTCGGGCTCGTGCGCGAGCGCCTTCGCGATCAGCACGCGGCGCTTCATGCCGCCGGAGAGCGCCATGATCTTCGAGTCCTTCTTGTCCCAGAGCGAGAGCGAGCGCAGCACTCTTTCGAGGTGATCGGGATTCGGCGAGCGGCCGAACAGGCCGCGGCTGAAGCGCATCGTCGCCCAGACCGACTCGAACGCGTCCGTCGACAGTTCCTGCGGCACGAGCCCGATCTTGGTGCGCGCGGCGCGGTAGTCCTTCACGATGTCGTGGCCGTCGACCGTAACCGTGCCTTCGGTCGGCGTCACGATGCCGCAAATGATCGAGATCAGCGTCGTCTTGCCCGCGCCGTTCGGTCCGAGCAGCGCGAAGATTTCGCCGCGGCG
>DAISJF010000190.1:0-4749 GCA_036821625.1 Rhodanobacteraceae bacterium | reverse complement strand
GCGTAGCCTCGACAGCATGAAACGGGGCGGACAGGATCGCGCAGCCCGCAGCTGCGGCCACTGCAACGCGCAATGCACGCGAGAACATGTGACGTTGACGGCGCACCACGACATGCGTCGGAACCAAGGACCGCGCCGCATGGAACCGGAAGCGGCGCTTCGTTCCCGCGCCTGAGGACTTCAGGCGGCGGTGCCGCCGACGGTCATCGAATCGATCCGCAGCGTCGGCTGCCCGACCCCGACAGGCACGCTCTGCCCATCCTTGCCGCACACGCCGACGCCTTCGTCGAGCTTGAGATCGTTGCCGATCATCGACACGCGCTTGAGCACCTCGGGACCCGAGCCGACCAGCGTCGCGCCCTTGACCGGGCGCGTGACCTTGCCGTCCTCGATCAAGTACGCCTCGCTGGCGGAAAACGTGAACTTGCCGTTCGTGATGTCGACCTGGCCGCCGCCGAAATTGACCGCGTACAGGCCTTTCTTCACCGAGGCGATGATCTCGCCCGGATCGCGCTCGCCCGGCAGCATGTACGTGTTCGTCATGCGCGGCATCGGCAGGTGCGCGAACGATTCGCGGCGGCCGTTGCCGGTCGGCGCCATGCCCATCAGGCGCGCGTTGAGCTTGTCCTGCATGTAGCCTTTCATGACGCCGTTCTCGACCAGCACGGTGCAGTTCGTCGGCGTGCCTTCGTCGTCGATCGAAAGCGAGCCGCGACGCCCCGCCAGCGTGCCGTCATCGACGACCGTCACGCCGGGCGCTGCGACTTTTTCACCCATCATGCCCGCGAACGCCGAAGTGCCCTTGCGGTTGAAATCGCCTTCGAAGCCGTGCCCGATCGCCTCGTGCAGCAGCACACCGGGCCAGCCGGGCCCGAGCACGACGGGCATGTTGCCGGCCGGCGCGTCGACCGATTCGAGGTTGACCAGCGCGACGCGCACGGCCTCGCGCGCGAATCCGTGCGCGCGGCCGTTCTCGAGCAGCTCCCTGAATCCGTAGCGTCCGCCGCCGCCGGCGTTGCCGGATTCGCGGCGACCGTTCTGCTCGGCGATGACCTGCACGTTGACGCGCACGAGCGGCCGCACGTCGGCCGCGAGCGTGCCGTCGGATGCGGCGAGCAATACCGTTTCCATGCTCGCCGCGATGCTCGCGATCACCTGCTTCACGCGCGGATCGAGCGAGCGGCACAACGCGTCGAGCTCGCGCAGGAGCGCGATCTTGTCCTCGCTCGACAAGGTTTCGATCGGATCGATCGCGGGATACAGCGCACGGCCGGTCGCGATCGCGAGCGGCTTGCCGGTCCCGCTCGCGCCGGCCTCCGCGATCGCGCGCGCCGAACCCGCCGCGTCGAGCAGCGAAGGCAGCACGATCTCATCCGAGTAGGCGAAGCCGGTCTTCTCTCCGGACAGCGCGCGCACGCCGACGCCCTGCTCGATCGAGTGGTTGCCGTCCTTGACGATGCCGTCCTCGAGCACCCACGACTCGCTGCGAGAGTGCTGGAAATAGATATCGGCCGCGTCGATCGACGGGCCGGTGAGGCGCGCGAAGACGCGATCGAGATCGCTCGCGGAAAGGCCGCCGGGCCGCAGCAGCCGTTGCTCGGCCAGCGAAATCAGTGCGCTCATGAAAAGACGTCGAGAACGGTGATGCCCCGTCAATGGGGCCGCAGTCGGTGTGCTGCAAGACGGTAGGCCACAAGACGCGTCAGCGCAACCCGGATTCCGGCGGCCTGGCCTCGGCCCGGGGCGCGTGCGAGCTCTCCTTGGCGATCAACGTGATCTCGGGCTTTTCCCAGCTGCCCGAAACGCGATAGCGCGAACCCATGGCCTTGCCGATCGGCTTTCCGAGCACGCCCTGCAGAACGAGGCCGGCCGCCGCGCCGACCGGCCCGGCCGCGATGGCGCCGACCAGCGGCAGCGTCGCGCCCGTGTGCGGCGAGACGACCATCTCCTGGTCATAGTCCTTCGCGCGCAGGCCCGTACGGCCGCTGATCGCGATGTCCGCGGCCGGGCTCTTGATCACGAGGTTCGACGTGTACGCGTTGCCGGCATCGAGGCCGAACGTGCCGGTGATCGAGTTGAAGCTGAGACCCGAGCGGAAGATGTCGGAGAAGTCGAGGCTCAGGCGCCGCGGGATTTCGCCCAGCGAAAGCAGACCGAAGATGCGTCCGGCGCCGCCGGGTTCGACGTCGAGGATGCGACCTTCGGCGACCTTGAGCGTGATCGCTCCGGTCTCGAGCCGCGCCATTGCGAACGCGGACGGCGGACCCGGCCAGATCGCATCGATGTCGGCCGTGGTCTGGCCGCCGTCGATCACGCCCGGGAATCCGAGCGCATCCATCATGTGGCCGAGGTTCTGCGCGGTCAGCGTGATGATCATGTGCGAGTGGTTGGACTGCTGCGTGCCGTTCCAGTCGCCGCTTGCGGTCATCGTCACGTTCGGCGAGTGCGATTCGAGCTTGTCGACGTGCATGCCGTCGGCGGTCGGATAGCTCTCGAAGGTTGCGCGACCGAAACTCGCGGCGCCGAGCATGAAATCGTCGACCGCGATGTGCAGCGGCGGCAGCGAGCCGGGCGCGATCTCGGTGAGCGCATCGTTTTCGGCCGCGCCGGGCGGCGCGTCGGGCCAGTGCACGCGCGCAAGCCGCGCCGTGATGCCCTGGCGCGCGATGTCCTGTCCCGGGATGCGCAGCACGCCGGCGAGATTCGCGCCGTCGAGCTTGAGCTCGGTCGCACCGGCGCTGTCGCCCATCTGCAGCCGCGTCGCGCCGAGGCTGCGCCCGGCGATCGTGAAGTCGTCGGCGGTGAGGTCGATGCCTTCAATCAGACCGCCGGTGTTGCTGCCGCCCTGTGGCTTGACCTGGAATAGATCCATCCAGCCGCCCGCGTCGAACGTGGAGGCGTGCCCGCTGATCATCGCGCCGCGTTCCGGCAGAGCCTCCGTCGGCGGCGCCCCGAAGGTGACGCGCGCGGCGAACGGTTTGCCCGGTGCGGGAAGGCGTCCGCGCGCCGTCGCGAGATCACCGATCTTCGCGGTGAACATCTGGCCGATGAACGGCAGGTCGAGCGCGAGCTCGAACGGCTCCGTCGCGTTCGCCGCCTTGGTCATCGGCGCCGGCAGATCGATCGCGATGCCGCCGAGATCGCTGGTCAGCGTCAGCCGCTTGCGGCCGCCCGCGCTGGCTGCGGACGCATCGATGGTCAGACTTGCGGTCCACGAGGCTTCGCCCGGGAAATGCGCGAGCGCGGGCATCATGTCGGGCACGTCCGCAAAGACCGTCGTCGCCGGGAAACGGCCCACGAGATTCGCTTCGACCGCATGCGCCGGATCGGCAGCGTAGCTGCCGACCGCAATCGAGAGTTTGGCCGGCCGCTGGCGGAAGCCGACAGCGAGCGGACCCGCCGAGAATCCGCCCTGATTGAAGTGCACGATGCCCGCGGCGTCGACGAAATGCAGATCGAAAGCGCTGTCGTCGAGATTGGCGTCGCCGAGATCGACGCTGCCGTCGAGCGCGATCTTCGCCGGCTCCTTGATCGGCAGGTTCAGCGTGAACGAGAGATCGCCCTTGCCGCCGATGGTGATGTCCTTGAGCGTGTCGTCGTAGCGCTTGCCGATCGGTGTTGCGCGCATGAACGCGAGCAGATTCGCGCCGCTGCCGTTGCCCTTGGCGGCGAGCTCCAGCACGGGCTCGCCGAGATTCGCGATCGTCGCGGTCGCACCGGTCGCGTGGTTGCCCATGACCTCGCCCGTGGCTGCCTCGACCTGCATGCCGTCGTTGACGAAGCTCGCCTCGGCATCGAGATGCTCGGCCCGCGGCCATTCCGGGTTGTACTCGAACACGGTGTCGACGATGTGCCCGCGCGCCTCGAACCGGCCGGCGTTGTCGTGGAACGGCCAGCTGTCGAGATCGCCGCGCACGAGCACGCGCCCTTCGTCGACCTTGCCGTCGATCAGCGCGCGATCCATGTATTCGACGGCGGCCGGCGGCATCACGTTCGTCGGCCAGAACAGCTTGGCGGCGGTAACGTCGGCGTGCGCGACCGTCGCGTAGAGATCGAGCAGCGGACGCGTGCGATCCTCCTGAATCTCGGCGCCGCCGCGCAGCTCGCCGCCGTAGCCTTCGCCTTCGAATGCGATGCGGTCGGTTTCGATGCGCCAGGCGTCGTCCGTGCGGAACAGGACGACATCGCCGCCGAGCTGCGAGAACACGAACGGCTTGCGGAACACGCGCGGATAGTCGACGCGCAGGTGCTGCTCGGGCAACTGCAGCCACACCGCGCCCGCATCACCGTGCATCTCCGCTTCGAGGCGCTCGATGCCCGGCACGAAGTCGGCGCTTGCGAACGAAACCGCGTGCAGCAACGCATCGACATCGAAATCCTGCGCGCCGTTCCAACGGAGGTCCGCGCCGGCGACCTGGCCTTCCGGATGCGCCAGGTACAGCCAGCGGCGCAGCGCATCGGGAACGCGCGAGCTCAGCATCGCGACGCTGCCGATCGGCTCAAGCGCAAGGTTGGTGGTCTGCGCACGGTAGCGCGCGTCGGCCTCGCCGCGGCGCTCGATCGTCAGACCGGCCGGCGGCAGCGAAACCGCATCGCGTTCGACGACAAGATCGGCCACGTCCGCAGTCCAGCCGCCGTCTTCCCGCAGCCAGCGCGCGACGAACGCGACACGATCGAAATGCACGCGCGGCGACACCTCGACGCCGTGCTCGAGCGCGATCGCATTCGGTGTCGAGAGCGTCGCGTCGT
>DAISJF010000189.1:0-4756 GCA_036821625.1 Rhodanobacteraceae bacterium | reverse complement strand
TCCGCGAACTTGAACTCCTTCGCGATCGATCCGCCGTCGCCGGCCTTCGTCCAGCCGGGCAGGTCCTTGAGATAACCGGAGACGGCGTCGGCGCCGAGGCCGGCGTCCTTGCCCTTGCGCGGCTTTGCGTGCTGCGCGCGCAGCGATTCAATGCTCATGGCGTCCTCGCGTCGTTCCCTGCGCTGGAAAGTATAGTCGCGTGACCCCACGTCGATTCAGGACTAGAATGGTCCTGATTCAGCGAACCCTCACGATGATCACGCTTTCCGACACCGCGCAGGAACATTTTTCGAAGCTCGTCGCGCAGCAGGGCATCGACGGCCTCGGCATTCGCCTGCGCGCCGTCAATCCCGGCACGCCGAAAGGCGATTGCCATCTCGAGTTCTGCGAGCCCGGCGATCTCGAAGGTACCGAGTGGGAAATCGAATGTCGCGATTTCTCGCTCTATGTCGATGCGACGAGCCGTCCGTATCTCGACGGTGCGACGATCGATTTCGACCTCTCGCCGACCGGCGGGCAGCTCACGATTCGCGCGCCGGGTCTGCGCGGGTCGCCGCCGGCCGAGGACGCCAGCGTCGTCGAGCGCGTGCGCTACGTGCTCGAGAGCGAAATCAACCCGCAGCTCGCCTCGCACGGCGGTCGCGTCAGCTTGCGCGAAGTCACCGCCGAGGGCGTCGTGGTGCTGCAGTTCGGCGGCGGCTGCCACGGCTGCGGCATGGTGGATGCGACGCTGCGCGGCGGCGTCGAGCGCACGCTCAAGGAACGCGTCCCCGGCGTGATCGGCGTCGCCGACGCGACGGATCACTCGACCGGCACGAATCCCTACATGCGACGACGGTAGGCGGAATCTGCTTTCCGGCTACCGGCTACCGGCTACCGTCTCTCATTCACCCTCAATCTTCCCATGCAGATCCGTCAGCTTGCTGCCCGGCAGGCTCGAGAAATACGCAGACAGATCATCGATATCCTGATCCGACAGCGTTCCGGCGAAACCGGCCATGATCGGGTTCTTGCGCTCGCCGGTCTTGTATTCGTGCAGCGCCTTGGCGAGGTAGTCCTGATACTGGCCGGCGAGCCGCGGGTATTGCGGATCGACGCCGGCATTGCCGTCGGCGGCATGACAGGCCTGGCAGGGAACCGATTTCGCCTTGCCGGCGTCGACATCGCCCTTGGCGAAAGCGGGGGCCGAGGCGAGAAAAATCGCGAGTGCCAGCGGCGCGAAGATACGCAGCGTCATCTCAGACTTCCTGTGCGATTCGATCATTGGGCGAGGCTGGAAAGGTAGGTGGCGATGTCGCGGATGTCCTGGTCGGACAGGCTCTCGCCCTGCGCACGCATCGTCGGATGTGCGCGTTCGCCCTTCTTGTATTCGGTGAGCGCGGCGATGAGATAGTCGTAGTTCTGCCCGCCGATCTTCGGCACGTGATAGTTCGGATACGCGTTTTTCCACCCGGTGATGCCGTGACATCCGGCGCACGTGTAGACCTTGGTTTTTCCGGCCTGCGCGTCGCCTTTGTCGGCGGCCGCGCAGGGCAGGGCAATCATGAGGGCGGTGGCCAGCAGCAGCGCTCGGGACATTTGTCGATTCCGATTCCTGGTGAATGCGGGCGTCAAAGCGCGAAAGTATAGCGTGTCCATCGCGTCGTTCGAGATGCGCAACGTCTCCGGCGACTTCGTCACGCACTTCCTCTCGCACGCGCTGTGCGATGCGCGATGCGACAAGTCGCCGCAACCAAAAGGCCACTCGGCGCATCTGAACAGCGACGTGACTACCGGCTCACGACGGGAGGCCGGCCGAGGCTCATGCTTCGCTGCAACAAAAAATCTCGTCTCCCCCTCTTGCGGTCATCTAGTGATGTAGTCTACTATAACACTAGATCAATCACCCACAGGGCTGCCGCCATGATCCCGAACTCCTTGTCCCTTGGCCCTCGCCGGGTCCGTCGTGCTGCCGGCACGCTGGCGCTCGCGGTCGTAATCGCCCTGTCCGCGGGCTGCGGAGGCGGGAATGACGCGGCCAAGGACGCCACGGCTCAGGCCGCCATCCCGGTCGAGGTCGCTTCGGCTTCCCATCAGGCGGTGACGGCCAACTACTCGGGTACGGCCACTTTGGAGGCCGTCGGTGAGGCTCAGGTCGTGGCCAAGACGAGCGGGATCATCCTGAAGCTCATGGTCGAGGAGGGCATGCACGTCGAGAAGGGTCAGCTGCTGCTGCAGCTCGACGACGATGCCATACGCAACAAGCTGGAACAGGCCCAGGCGACGTTGAAGAAAGCTGAGGCCGCATTCGACAAGTCCGAGAAGGGCATCGCCAAGAACCTCATTCCGCGCGCCGACTACGATCGCGACAAGTTCGACCTCGAGACGCAGCGCGCCGTGGTCGAAGGCGCCAAGATCGATCTCTCGTACACGCGCATCCTCGCGCCGATTTCCGGCGTGATCGCCAAGCGCTCGGTGAAGGTCGGCAATCTCGTCACGATCAATCAGCCGCTGTTCCAGATCGTCGACATGGAACCGCTGCAGGCTGTGCTCAACGTCCCCGAGCGCGATCTCGGCACGCTCAAGCCCGGCCAGCCGGTGCATCTGCGCGTCGACGCGCTGCCGGACCAGACGTTCGAAGGCACCGTGGCGCGCATTGCGCCGGTCGTCGACGCGACCAGCGGCACGTTCCGCGCGACCTGCGAATTCCGCGACACGACCCGGACGCTCAAGCCGGGCATGTTCGGCCGCATCGACGTCGTCTACGACCAGCGCCATGACGCGCTCGTCGTGCCGCGCTCCGCGCTCGTCGAGGAAGACGGCGAAAGCGCCGTGTTCGTGATCGAGCCCGCGCCGCCGAAGAAAGTCGACGACAAGGACAAGGACAAAGACAAGCGGGCGAAGTCGAAGTCGGGCGAGGCGGTCGCCGCCGAGAAGAAGCCCGACGTGCCGCTGTTCGTCGCCAAGCGCCGCGTCGTCAAGACGGGCTACGCCGAGAACGACCGCGTCGAAGTGCGCGACGGACTCAAGGACGGCGAGCGCGTGATCACGATCGGCCGCAACGCCGTGCGCGACGGCACCGAGGTCACCGTGCTCGCGACGCCGCAGCCGCAAGCCCAGGTCACTGCGATCGCGAAGGCGCAGGAGTCCGGCACGTGAGCCTGCCCGAGCTGGCCACGCGCCGGCGCGTCACCGTCGGCATGCTGACGCTGACGATGGTGTTGTTCGGGCTCATCGGGCTTTCCGGTCTCAAGGTGAACCTGCTGCCGGATCTCTCGTATCCGACGCTGACGGTGCGCACCGAATACGAAGGCGCAGCGCCTCTCGAGATCGAGAACCTGATCAGCCAGCCGGTCGAGGAAGCGGTCGGCGTCGTCAAGAACGTGCGCAAGGTGCATTCGGTCTCGCGCACGGGCCAGTCCGATGTGGTGCTCGAGTTCGCCTGGGGCACCGACATGGACATGGCGAGCCTCGAGGTGCGCGACAAGCTCGACACGCTGCAGCTTCCGCTCGAAGTGAAGAAGCCGCTGCTGCTGCGCTTCAATCCGTCGACGGACCCGATCGTGCGCTTCGGCCTCACCGTGGACGGCGCGGCCGACGAAGTACAGCACAAGCAGCTGCGCCGTTTCGCCGGCGACGACCTCAAGAAGCGGCTCGAGCTCGTCGCCGGCGTCGCCGCGGTCAAGGTCGGCGGCGGCCTCGAGGACGAGATCGACGTGTCGATCGACCAGCAGAAGATCGCCCGGCTCGGCATCGACATCAACGAAGTCATCACGCGCCTCAAGAACGAGAACGTGAACGCGTCCGGCGGTCGCATCGACGAAGGCAGCCAGCGCTTCCTCGTGCGCACGATCAACCAGTTCAAGACGCTCGACGAGATGCGCGAGCTCCTGGTCAAGGTCGACGCAAACATACCGGTTCGCCTCAAGGACATCGCCACCGTCACGCAGGGCTACAAGGAACGCGAAGGCATCGTGCGCATCGACGGGCGCGAGGCGATCGAGCTCGCGATCTACAAGGAAGGCGATGCCAATACCGTCAGCGTGGCCAAGGCGGTCAACGCGCAGATGGAAAAGCTCAAGGACATGCTGCCGAAGGGCGCCAAGCTGACGACGATCGAGGACCAGTCGATCTTCATCGAGCACGCGCTGAGCGAAGTCAAGTTCGACGCGCTGCTCGGCGGCGTGCTGGCGATCCTGATCATCTTCTTCTTCCTCGGCCATGCGTGGAGCACGCTGATCATTTCGCTCTCGCTGCCGGTGTCGCTGATCGCCACGTTCTTCTTCATGGGCGAGCTGCATCTTTCGCTGAACGTGATGTCGCTCGGCGGCCTCGCGCTCGCGACCGGCATGGTCGTCGACGACTCGATCGTCGTGCTCGAGAACATCGCGCGCCTGCGCGAGAAGGGCGCGTCGATCGTCGAGGCCGCGGTCAGGGGCACCGCCGAGGTCGGCATGGCCGTGACCGCATCGACGCTGACGACCGTCGCCGTGTTCTTCCCGCTCGTATTCGTGCAGGGCGTCGCCGGCCAGCTTTTCCGCGACCAGGCGCTGACGATCACGTTCGCGATGCTGATCTCGCTCATCGTCGCGATGACGCTGATTCCCATGCTCGCTTCGCTGCATGGACGCGCGCCGCTCGCCTATCGCGACGAGCCGGTCGATGCCGAGTCGCTGTGGAGCAAGGCCTGGCGCGGCACCGTCGCGCTGCTCGCGTGGCCGCTGCGCGGCTCGTCGAGCCGGTGGCGCTTCGTTGTTTTCGTGCTGGCGCTGCCGCT
>DAISJF010000188.1:0-4760 GCA_036821625.1 Rhodanobacteraceae bacterium | reverse complement strand
CCCCGCGACAGAGGACCGTGCGTCTTCTGCCGCAATCCCCGGCGGGCGTGCGAGGCCAAGCCCGGCTGCGACGCCGCCGAGCGCCATACCCTGGACGAAACGCCTGCGCGACGGCGCGAACGGTACAGGCTTCGGTCGAAATCCCATCCGGATCTTCTCTCAGTCGCCGCCAACGCACGCGGGCGTTGCCGTTCAGTCGAAGACGCCGCGGACGCGTCACGCCGGAAACGGCGCCGCGTCGGCGGACGAACAAAGGAACGCGGTCAGGCGATCGGCGGTCGGAGCAGGCGCTGTTCGATCGCCGCGTACGCACGCGGAGCGCCGTTGCGAAACTCGCGCGGAGACGGCGCGATCGGCGACGTCATCGCGACGCCTGCGGGTATGTTGCAGGCCTGAACGCAGGCACACGCCTTGCAAACGCAGCAACGGCAATCGACGCCGTGACCGGCGTTCTTCGATGGCGAGTGCACATGCCCCGCGCAATGCGCATGCGACGATGCGTGCCCCATGGCTGCGTGATCGCCGTCAACGCTGCCCGCCGCGGCGTGAGCCGGCATCGCGACAGCCGCGACATTCGCCGCAATCAGCACGAGCGCGAGCACGCCGACGAGCCAGCGCGCAGCCCGGGATCGCGCGATACGTCGCGGCGCGAACGGGAAGCTGGTACAAAGCGGGTTCACGGCCGAGAATGGTACGCACCGGCCGGTGCGTTCGCAAAGCGATCGGGCCGCCGCGGCGTTTCGGCGCTGCCGCGCGCCCAACGACGGTTCCACCGCACTCCCTGACGCGCGTAACCGATGAACTACCGACACGCATTCCACGCCGGCAATTTCGCCGATGTCTTCAAGCATTCGATCCTGCTGGGACTCCTGGAATCACTGAAGCGCAAGCAGACCGCGTTCTGTTACTTCGACACGCACGCGGGCCGCGGGCGCTATGACCTGCGCAGCGAAGAGGCAAACAAGACGCGCGAGCACGACGGCGGCATCCAGCGCCTGCTGACCAGCACGCGCCTGCCGTCGGTCCTGCATGTCTACATCAATCTCGTGCGCGCGCTCAATGCCGGGCAAAGCGGCGAGCTGAACCTGTACCCCGGCTCGCCGCTGCTGGCGAGCCTCGTCATGCGCGAGCACGATCGCGCGATCGTGTGCGAGCTGCAGGAGGACGAAGCGACATTGCTCAAGGCGATGTTCCGCGGCGATGCGCGATTCGCCGTGCACCAGCGCGACGGCTACGAAGCGCTGAAAGCGCTGACGCCGCCGAGACAGAAACGCGGCGTCGCGCTGATCGATCCGCCGTTCGAGGCGCAGGTCGGCGAGTTCCGGCAGATCGAAGACGCGCTCGCCGTCGCGGTTCCGCGCTGGCCGAATGCGATCTACGCGATCTGGTATCCGATCAAGCTGCGCCAGCACATCACGCCGTTCCACCGCTGGCTCGGCGAGCGCAGCGGCGCGAAGAGCGTTCTCGTCGCCGAGTTGCTGCTGCACCCGGACAACTCGGCGCTGCGCCTCAACGGCTGCGGCATGGCGATCCTGAATCCTCCTTGGAAATTCGATCGGCAGCTCGAAGAGCTGCTGCCGGTTCTGCGCGAGCTTCTGGCGCCGGGGCGCTATGCCGCGCATCGCCTCGACTGGCTGAAGAAAAAGTAGGGCCGACCGCTCAGCGCGACAATGCGTCTGCGTCGTAGCGCTCCATCAACCGCTCCGGATGCGCGAGTGGCGTGAAGCCGAAGCGCGCATAGAGATCGTGGGCGTCGCGCGTCGCCAGCATGAATCGACGGATCGCTTGCAGGTCCGGGTGCGCCATCACGAACGCGATCAGCTTCCTGCCGATGCCGCGCCGACGGTGATCCTTGGCCACGAACACGTCGGCCAGCCAGGCGAACCCGGCGCCGTCGCTGATTACGCGTGCGAAAGCGAGCTGGCTATCGCGCTCATAGACGCCGAAACAGATCGAGCGTTCGATGGCGCGCTCGACATGCTCGCGCCGGATGCCCGGCACCCAGTACGACTCGCGGCTCAAGAAGTCGTGGATCAGGTCAATGTCCAGCCGGGCGCGATCGGTGGAGAATAGGAGCCCTCCTTCCGTTCTTTCGTGGTGTCCGGGCATGCGTCGTCACTCCCGCCTCGCGTCGATCCGCTGGATGGTGGCCGGTGTCGCGATGGCGTTTTCGGGCTGCACGACGACGCCGGTATTCAAGGACGTTCCCGCGAGCACGATCACGCCCGCCGAGACGGCCGTCGAGCCCGAACGCTATCACGGCGTCGACGTCGTCTGGGGCGGCAAGATTCTCGGTGTGAGCAATCGCGCCGACACGACCGAACTCGAGGTCATCGCCTATCCGCTCGATCGCGCGCAGCGACCGGACCAGAACGCGCCGACCGAAGGCCGCTTCCTCGTCGAGCTGCCCGGCTATGTCGAACCGCTCGATTTCCCGGCCGGCCGGTTCGTGACGCTGCACGGCCGCGTCACCGGCACGCGCACCGCGCAGGTCGAGGCGCGCGATCTCGCGCTTCCGCTGGTCTCGGACGCGGCGGTGCACCTCTGGCCCGTCAACTTTCCATACGAGCAGCCGCGCGTGCATTTCAGTTTCGGCGTAGGCGTCGGCATTCACTGAGCTGCGGGCTCTGTCCGTTTCCGCCACGGGATTACGTTGTGGGAACACGCAAATCCTAGCCCGGAGCATCCGCATGCGCGCGTCCTTGGTCCTAATCGCAATCCTTTATTGCATCCGCGGCGTCTGTGCGGATCCGTCCGCCTGGTTTCCGGACCTGACCCGGCTCGACCTCAAGGACGAACGCGTTCGCATCTGGTATCCGAAGGATCATTCGAGGACCGTAACGACGCGGCCCGCGTATCTCAAGGACTTCGAGGAAGCCGGCGTCTTCGTGGCCGAGCCAATGCTGCTCGACCTCGGACATGGCCTGCCGACGCTGGCGCTCGCGTGCGACTCGGGCCCGAGCAACGATCCGAGCTGTCGGCTGCTGAAGAATGCCGACGATCCCGACAGCGTGCTCTTCGAGTCCGCCGGCAGCGACTTCGTGTTCACGACCTCAGGCGAGATCTACGTGTTCGGCGACACCGACTACACCTACGATCACCGCCGCCTGTTCCGCTACGACGGCAGGCATTTCGCGGAGGTCGCGCAGCCGTTCCGCTATGTCGGCATCGAAGGCACCACGACGGCGCCGCTCACGCTGACTTCCGAGCGCAACGCCGGCAGGGACCCGTTGGATCCGAAGCAAGTCCTTGCCACGCTCCCGGCGAAGACGCCGCTTACCCTGATGCTCAACGCCGCGAGCGGCGACAACGAGTACGGCCAGAATCCCGACTACCTCGTGCGCACGCGCGAGGGACTCGTCGGCTGGGCTCACATTCCGACGAAACCCGACGGCACGACCATCGTCGAAGGCCTGCGTTTCAACGGCGACTGAGGAATCACCTCGGACGCCGCACCCCCCTGACTAACCGTTGTGCGGCAACGCAAACGCCAGCACATAGTCGCCGCGCGTCGTGCCGAGCTTGGCATGACCGCCCGCGGCGACGACGACGTACTGGCGTCCGCCAGCCTCGTAGCTCATCGGCGTCGCCTGCGCGCCGGCGGGAAGCCGTGCCTTCCAGAGCTCGGCACCGCTTGCCGTATCGAACGCGCGCAGGAAGTTGTCCGTGGTTGCGCCAACGAAGATGAGTCCGCCGGCGGTCGTCAAGGGACCGCCCATGTTCGGTGCGCCTTCGATCCACCAGAACGGCCAGGGCGCCTTGTCACGCGACGTGCCGAGCGGGCGTTCCCAGGCAATTTTTCCGTTGGCGAGATCGACCGCGACCAGCTTGCCCCAGGGCGGCGCCGTGCACGGCGCGCCGAGCGGCGAATCGAGCAGCTTGCGTCGCATCGCGTACGGCGTTCCGGTCTGTCGCGCGAATTCCCAGCCTTTGTAGAGTCCGGAGTCGTACTGCGCATCCAGCTGATCGCGCGGAATCAGCGTAACGACCATCGGCACGTCCATCACGTTCGCGATCAGGAACTGCCGCTTCGGATCCCAGGCGCCGCTGCCCCAGTTCGAGCCGCCGGCGTAGCCCGGACGCTCGATCGTGCCCTCGAGGCTGGGCGGCGTGAAGATGCCGTGGCTCTTGAGCGACGCGATTTTCTCGCGGCACGCGTCGCGCCCCCAGAACGTGAAGCTCCAGGCGTCGTCCGGCGTCACCGGCGCGTGCGAGACCAGCGGCGGCAATGACGAGAATGGCTGCGTCGGCGACGGCGTCTCGCCGGCGACGACATCCTGCGGCACCGCGCGCTCCTCGATCGGAAACACGGGCGTGCCGCTTTCGCGCTCGAATACGAACACCTGGCCCGTCTTGCTGAGCTGCACGACCGCGGCGACTTTCGAACCGTTGCGAACGATGTCGACCAGCATCGGCTGCGAGGCCGTGTCGTAGTCCCAGAGATCGTGATGCACGAGCTGCCGACCCCAGACGAATTCGCCGGTCGCCGCGCGCAGCGCGACCAGCGAATCGGCCCAATGGTCATCGCCGGGCCGCTCGCCGCCGAAGAAATCCGGGCTCGCCGATCCGGTCGGTATGAACACGAGGCCGCGCTCGGCGTCGACCGCGAACGGCGCCCACGCATTCGCGGCGCCGGTCCAGTGCGCCTGCTGCTGCTCGATTTCGCCGAACTCCGGATTCGACGCGTCGGCCGGGATTCTCGCCGTGCGCGGGATCGGATCCCAATGCCAGATCTCGCGTCCACTGCGCACGTCGAACGC